>JAPYOT010000069.1 GCA_029938045.1 Fidelibacterota bacterium
CTTTCCAATGGTTTAAGTTATTTAATTAATCGAATGACCCATCAAAAAATCTTTGCACACATCACCCTGGAAAAAGGAGAACGGTCTTATTTGGCTGATTTGGCCAGTGACCTATTATAAAATGACTGACATCAATCAAATATCCTCTGAAAATACGCTCAATTATCATCTGGATTCTTTCGGATTGCTCACGCTGGAAAAACTGGTGAAGTGGACCAAATTTGTGGGTGTCATGAATATCATTACCGGAGCCATATATTGCCTGACTCTTCTTGTTTTTTCAATCCCCACATTCATCATGGGAATCATTACTATTTTCATGGGTACAAAATTGACCAATGCGGCCAATCATTTGCAATTCGCTGTACAGAATAAGGATTCAATCAGTTTTACGACTGCCATGGATCAATTTCGATCCTATTTTCTCATAAATGGTGTTTTATTAATGATCACCATTGCATTCATTGGTCTATGCCTCATATTTGTTATTTTCTTTTTTGGGTCTATTATGGAACTGTTTAACGAGAGTGGTTTTGATTATTCCATAAGCGCTATGTTAAACATAATCAAATAGAGATTCGTTGAAATTCTTAAAGAAAATAATCAATATTAAACAGGGTGAGGCCAAAATGGTCCTTACTTTTTTCTTTTTTTCTTTCTTTACTGTTGCCATGGGTATGGTGGCAAAAACGGCTCGGGATGCCTACTTTCTAAGTCGGTTCGACAAATCAATGCTTCCCCTCATGTTTTTGGCCGTAGCGGTCGTTATGGCCCCAATTTTGACTTACTATACCAAACTGTCAACAAAATTAGCTCCCCGAGTTCTTTTTATGATGACATCTGCCATTTTTATCGGATCCTTTATCTTAGTTCAGCCCCTGATTACAGGATATGTCATTCCTGTTGTGTATGTTTGGGTTGAAATAGTTGTGGGCATTAGTTTGATCCGATTCTGGACTTTTGCAGGTGACTCATTTGAACCACAGCAAGCCAAACGCTTGTTCAGTATCATTGCAGGTGGTGGATCATTTGCAGTTATGTTTATTGGGATGAACCTTAAACCATTTGTGAGCGCTTTTGGCACAGATGAATTATTATTCCTCGCAGCCGGCTTTATGGGCTTAGCAGCCTTTTTTGGACTTACTTCTATGCAATATTTCAAAAAAGAACCTGCCAAAAAAGGAACGTCAAAACAGACTAAGAAGGGAGCAAAAAAGAAAAAACAAAAACGGGATCCATTTTTAGTTGGAATCGGAACCATTATTGCCCTATCGGCGGTGGTGACTACTTTGGTTGATTACCAATTTAAAATGATCGCCAGTACGGCCTTCCCTACTGAGGCCGAATTGGTTTCATTCTTTGGCACATTTTACTCCATTGCTGGTGCCGCTTCAATCATCATGCAGTTTTTTATTACTGGGCCTATTCTTTCAAGATTTGGTATTCTCATTGGATTGCTGGCGCTCCCATTCTTCCTTATTGCTGGATCCGCTTCATTGTTGATTGCACCTGTTTTAATGAGTGCCAGTATTGCAAAATTCTCTGATCAAACTTTTAAATTCACCATCAATAGTTCCTCATTAGAACTACTGTGGCTCCCTGTTCCTGCAAATGTACGTAAATCCATTAAACCCCAAATTACCGGTACGGTCAAATCCATCGCTGAGGGCATGGGCGGCTTGATAACTTTTTTGCTGGTTAAAATTATTGCACTGCAATATTTAAGTATTATTTCATTGGCATCTATTGTGGGTTGGATTTTTACAGCCATTCGAGTTAAAACCGGCTATGTTACCCAATTACAATCGGCTATTGCCAAACGGCAAATTGATTTTGAAGACCTGAACGTAGATGTTCAGGATGCAGCCATGGTTCAAACCATTGAAAAAACCCTATCTTCAGAAGATGAAATTCAGCAGCTCTTTGCCCTGGAAATTATTGAAGGACTTCCCCTTTCGTCATGGGAAAAATCCATTAATCGGTTATTTGCTGAGGGAAGTTCGAACGTTCGCAAACGCATTTTATCTATGGCCTGGGATGAAGAATTAATTCTTTCCAACGAAGATATTATTGCCGCCATGAAAAAAGATGATGCTATTTCTGCAGAAGCAATCATGGTGGTTGGCCGAAGAAAATTGGCCACTGTTTTACCGGATTTGGAACGATTGCTCACCCACGAAGAAGAAGAAACACGGGCAGCCGCGGCTGCAGCTATCTTGCTCATAGATAAGGGCGCCACCGATCAAGCAAAATCTATTTTAATTGAAATGTTGGAAGTGGCAGATGAATCAACGCAAGCCATCGCCCTGAATCGTTTGGAGGATAATAACAATATACTTACCCAGGATAAACTGATTTCATTCCTGTATAATGATGGCAACCTTATCAGCAATGTGGCCTTATCAATTGCTGAAAAACGTCAGGATCCAGAATTGATTCCTGCCATTATTTCAAATTTAAGTTTACCAAAAACATCGCTCCAGGCACGCCAATCTCTCAAGAAATTTTCTACTGATTTAATCTTGGAATCATTTCAAAATTTATTTTCTGATGCTGACTTAAATCGAAAACTTCGGTTGGGAATAATCCGAACCCTGCGTGAATATCCAAACGATGATTCAATCAATATATTATTAACACAACTAAACCGGGAAGATCAAGATGTATATAACGAAGTGGTTGACTCTCTGTTAGCGATTGCCCGCATCCACCCTATTGATGAAGAGAAAAAAGAAGAAATTGCACAAGAAATCCGTGCCATGGCCCATAAAGTCTATGCCCTGAACGAAGCGATTCATTTAACTCCGGAAGATGAAAATAAGTTTTTCCTCCAGGATCATTTGAATAATAAAATTCAAAATACGCTTCCCACATTATTAAAATTAGGTGTGTTAGATGTGCCCGATACACCAATTGAAACGTATATCCATACGGTTAAATCCGGTGATCCGGCTAAACTGCCCTTTCTCCTTGAGTTTTTTGAAAATATTTTTTCCAAGGAAGAAAGAGAGATTATTAATCCCCTTATTGAACCCATTTCTTTGACTGAACGAAGTGAAGTGGGCCACAGCAATTTCAAGGATTTACCCAGCAGTCTGGATGAAGAATTAACCGATTCGGCATATTCCCCCAATAAATGGGAATCGGTGATTGCTCTAGATTATTTGCTAAAGTCAGAACAATTAGATGTAATGAAAAATTTAGATTGGGAAAAGGTCCCCGGGTCAAAAGCAAACCAGGAACTCCTTACAAGAAGAATTCAAAAAAATGGTACGAATCTTGACTTCATTCCTACAGATCGTTTTAAATTAGAGGCAGTTGAACTCAGTATGTATTCCACTTTAGAAAAAACAATTATCCTGAAATCCGTTGATTTGTTTAAAAGCATTCCGGCGGAAAACTTATCCCGTGTGGCTCAAATCACGGAAGAAGTTCAGTATGATACCAATGAATCTATTTTTGCTGAGGGGGATTATGGCGATTCTTTATTTATCGTGGTGAACGGTAATGTTAAAATTCACAAAGGTGAACAGGAATTGGCCATGCTGGGTAAAGGGACTTGCCTCGGTGAAATGGCTCTTTTGGATGACGAACCCCGTTCTGCAGATGCCACTGTAACGGAAGATTCTGTTCTGTTTAGAATTGAGCAGGAAGGGTTTTATGAAGTCATGGGAAGCCAGAGCGATATTATGGAAGGTATCATTAAACTCCTCACGGGCCGCCTCCGTGTGGCCAACGATAAACTCATGGCAAAGTAAAGTTTTCTAATCTTTTTTCGGTAATAACTTATCCAAATTTTCTTTTGCTTTTTCTTCCATCTTTTCTCCCGCTGATTTTTTCGCTGTTTCCCCCGCTGTAGAGACTGCTTCTATCACTGTTTCTTTCGCTGTTTCATAGGATTGTTGTACCGATTCAATATTCACTTCCTGACCGGTATAAACCATATAGGCCACCCATAAAACCAGAATAGCACTTACCACCATCACCAGTTTGATCAATTTTTTAATAATGCCCAGTAAAATGATAATGGCTAGGACAACCGCCACGGCCATATAAACAGGATTAGATGCTAATATTTCAATAGGTTGATCCATTATTTCTCTTTTTTCATTTTTAATTTTCGCCGGTTTATTCTGCCCGTTTTGGACTCGTATTCATGAATCATTTCCATCACCCGATCATCATCCGGCATGTCAAAAGTCATGGTATCAATTCGTCCGGATTTAGCTTCAATGCTCTCTTTATTTAAGATTAATGCTGCAGTACCTACATAATATCCTTCTTTTCCGGCTTGAACAATAAGGGTTCCATTGACCTCTTTCGGTTCATCCAGGGCGGATTGACTATGGGAACCTACGATCACATGGAGACCCTTTACCTTTTCAGCGAAAGCTTCATCCAAATCCGCGCCCTGATGGGTAAGTAGTATAAATATATCTGCTTTATCTTTCAGAATTTCCATTTCTGCTTCCACCGCTTTCACTGGGTCACTCAGTTGAATTTTTTCCTTTAATTCTTCAGAATAATATTTTACTGCATAGGGATCCATAATTCCCATAATGGCTATGCTAAACCCACCTCGATCAACAAGATGGGAACTGACTAAATTATTTACCCCATCCATGGTAATATTGGTCCCCACAATCTTTGTATTCATTAGGCCCAGAAGTGGATCAATTTTATCACCATCCATTGTGAGTTCCTGGTCTCCTGGAAGAATGGCATCATAGGGCAATAGGGCATATGCTTCCGCCATAAGACTGTCTTTATAGGATTGATGGGCCATGGTAAAAAAATCGCCCGCATCCACCAAAACCGTATTGGGGTGTTCGTTGATGAAATCCTTCACAAAAATAGTCCGTTTTTCGACAGAACCAAAAGGATGATCAGGGCAATAACAATTTTCTAGCGCACCATTGGTATTATTGGTATGGAGAATATAGAGTGTTTGATCCTGTGCAAATAGGCCGGCCGATAGAAAAACGGTCAGGATCAATCGAAGAATGGATGGTTTTACATATCCCATCGTACCTAAAATTGAATGTATTCAATCAATCTTCCAAGAGAAAATTGCATGTTATTTTCCAAGCAAATAATCCACAATATATTTATTCTAATTCTACTCACAGGATGTTCCTTCGCACAATATCCAGCGGATTCACTTTATGCTGACCCCAATAACTCGGTACTCCAAAAAATATTTCTTTACCCTATCGTCAAATGGCAGCGGTTATCCTACAATGAAACAAATCTCAACTGTCAGTTTGCGCCCAGCTGTTCCAATTATGGTGCCCAGACCATTCATACCCATGGTGGGATAAAGGGTATTTTTATGGCTTCGGATCGGATTATACGCTGTAACCCCAATGCGTTTCAATCCCACCAGAAAATGGGAGGACAATTTCACAAAGATGGAAGATTGTTTGATCCCATTCAATATTCACCCACCATCCATTCTACAAAATCGCCAATCGTGGCTGCAGGATTGTCTTTGATCATTCCAGGGTTGGGGCGGGCATATGCAGGGCGTCCTATAGATGGGTTTTATGGTTTTCTTCTATCAGCCATGGCCATTCGTGCGGGCGCTATTTCCGTAAAAAATAAAAATGTATTTGCGCCATTATATGTTGGTATGGCTATTACATTTTATGGGGGAGAAATGTATGGCGCATATCGAACAGCGAAATACTATCAGAAATAGATTTTTATGTTAAACATTAATATTTTTATGTTAAACATTAATTATTTTACTTGTTACGATGATTTTTATTTCTTATAATTTACCAACGAATTAAAGGAATTCATTCAACTTACCATGCCAATTATTACAAATCTCGATGTGATGCTCGCTAAGCGGAAAATGTCACTAACGCAACTTTCAAAAGCGATCGGACTTTCCCTGACCAATTTGTCCTTATTAAAAAATGGTAATGTGAGAGGTGTGCGATATAAAACATTAGAAAAAATCTGTATTGTATTGGCCTGCCAACCGGGAGACATCCTGGAATATCGATCTAATGATGATGCATTTGAATCGAATAAATAATTATCAACAATTAAAAAGAGGTATAAAATGTTTCAATCACTCCTAAACGGCGGACCATTTATGATGGTCCTTTTTATTTTGTTCGCTGCTATAATCTTTATTGCAGTAAAAAACATGAAAGAGCCTTTCCACACAAATGGCATAATCCTGCTGGGAATTTTGACTGCATTTGTAGGCATTCTGGCCACTTGGATAGGCGTAAATAGTGCTTTAAACACTATCCCGGACATTTCAAGAATTGCACCTCATATTTTATTAAACGGTGTAAATACTGCACTAATCACTACCTTTACGGGCGGGGTGATTCTTCTCATTTCAACTGCCACCTGGTATTACTTCATTAAAAAACACAATTTGTTGGTGGTATAA
>JAPYOT010000015.1 GCA_029938045.1 Fidelibacterota bacterium
ATCATTACTTTGGACCATTTTTCAATCCCGCCTTTCACGCCTTTAACAATGACCCCAATGCACAAAGTCATAAATAAAATCTGGTAAATTACGGGACTCCACGCACTGGTGATAAATCCATTAAACATGGCTCCCGCTGCTTCAGGATTACCTGCCAACACGTCAAAACCGCCAGAAAATGAATCAATGATATATTTTAATATCCACCCACCCACAACGCCGTAAAAAGAAAGAATGACAAAAGCAGATGCTACGCCAAGATATCCCACCCATTTCCAATTGGTACCCGGAGCCAGTTTTTCAAAGGCGCCCACCGGACTTAATTGCGTCTTACGTCCAATCACAAACTCAGCAATTACGATAGATAACCCTACCACCAGGATACAAGCCAAATATATTAGCGTAAAGGCACCGCCCCCATTTTGGCCAGCCATTGAGGGATATTTCCAAATATTTCCAATACCAACTGCCGAGCCCGATGCCGCCAGGATAAATCCTAATTTTGACCCCCATTGTTCACGATTTTGACTCATTATTTTTCTTCCTCTTTTTGATTGAGTTTCTCTATATCTTCGTTCATAATGTCATTGAATGGATGCAAATGTGCTTCAACTATGGCATCGAGAAGGCCGTAAATATAGACAAATCCTATCCACCATCCATATTTGTTTCTCTGTTTTAAATATGTTGCTTTTTGAGTGACATCATTACCATCATAATTTTTGTATTTATTGGCAAAATCAATATATAATAATCCAGATGCAAATGCCGCACCAATCAGTAAACCACCCTTGATTGGCTGGCCGTTATAAAATTGTCCACCACCGGGAAACAACAATGCTCTTTTCACAGCCTGACCGGGTGTTTTTACCGAAAGACTATCCGCTTCTTGAGCCACAACAGTCATTGTAAATAATAGGAGCGTAATTGCCTTTTGGATCATTCAGCTTTTACAATGCAGCAATGCATTCTATTTCTACATCCGTACCTGCAGGTAATCCGGAGACAGCCACCAATGATCTGGCCGGTGCATCATCTTCAATCAAGTATTCATTAAAGACTTCATTCACGGCACCATAGTGGGTCATATCCGTCAAAAATACAGTAAATTTGGCTACCTTAGATAAATCGGTTCCTGCCCGTTCCAAAATGGCCGATAAATTTTTAAACACTTGCACAACGCGATCCTTGAAATCACCCTCGATCAACTTATTTGTATCCGGATCGATGGCAATCTGCCCTGCCGTAAATACAAATCCATTGGCGATAACCGCCTGATTGTAAGATCCAATTGGGTTGGGTGCATGTGCATCCGTAATGACGTGTCGTTCCATTTTTGTCTCCTAATAGTTAAAATCCATACAAAATAGACCAATGTTCGGGTCAAATTTTCTTTGTCCATCTGTATCTATTTTTCGCAAAATGAATTCACCAACGGCACCCACTTTTGCTTCGAATAAATGACCGCCTTTCACACCAAAATCATGATCTGAGATGGTAATGTGTGCATGAATAAAAGGTTCCCCATCCTTCAGCAAAATATTGCCTTGATAAGATGTGAGTTCCCAAATATCCTCAAACGTTTCTATAATATATTTTTTATTCGCTAAATCATAGGCACCCAATTCAATATCCTTGATAGCGCCGATGCCCGAGAGTTGACCATTTACAATATTGCGGTCCTGACAAAATTGAGTGAGGGTTACCATAATTTCTTCATCCTGTTCCACATAAATAATGTAGGTGTCTCCGTCTTGTTTATACTGCATAACCTCTCTTAATTTTGAATTGTTTTTTTAATAATATCGAAACTTTTATCCAGAGCGGATTTTAATGCTTTTGCGTCTTGTCCTCCGGCCGTTGCGATATGGGGCTTCCCGCCACCACCACCGCCCATTTCAGCACCTATTTCTTTTGCCAAAACGCCAGCCTTCACACCATCTTTGACCAAATCCGGACTCACCACAATAACCACCATGGGTTTTTCACTATCCGCACCCAACACACCTACACCGCTCTTCAGTGAACTCAATAAAGTATCCCCAAAGCTTTTTAACTCATCCATGGATGAGGCATCGGTCATTTCTATTACAATTTGGTGGCTTCCCACACCCATCGCTTTATCGACCAATGACTTGGCATTAAAAGTTCCGCCCGATTTCTTCTGTTTCTTTAATTCTTTTTCTAATGCTTTCTTTTGGAGTAATAATTGATCCACCCGTTCAACCACATCATCTGATCCGCAATTTAATTGAGCTTGAACCGCATACATAGCATTCGCTTGATTCTGTATATATTCTACTGCTTTTGGGCCTGTAACGGCCACGATTCTACGTACCCCGGATGCTAATGAAGATTCTTCTGTTATTTTAAATAAACCAATATCTCCGGTTCGATTTACATGGGTACCTCCACAAAGTTCTTTTGAGAAATCACCCACAGTTACCACCCGGACTTCATCACCATATTTTTCACCAAACATGGCGGTTGCTCCTTCTTTTTTAGCCTCATCGAATGCTTTAACTGAAATATTTAACTCTTTGTTTATCTGTATTTCGTTATTTATAATATTCTCAATTTCTCGGACGTGTTCAGCAGTCAATTTCTCAGAATGGGTTAAGTCAAACCGAAGATAGTCGGGATGAACCAGCGAACCGGCCTGGTGTACGTGATCGCCTAAGACCATTTTCAATGCCCGATGCATTAGGTGTGTTGCTGTGTGATTTTTTCGAATATTCTGGCGGCGAGCATGGTGAACATCACATTCAACTTTTCCATTGAATTCTTTATCTATACTCCCTGTACAGATATGAATAAACGAATCCCCGTCTTTGGTTACATCAACAACCTCAAGAGAAATGCCCTCTCCTTGAATGGTGCCCGTATCACCAACCTGACCACCTGACTCTGCATAAAAAGGCGTATTGTCCATTACTACCATTATCTGATCACCTTGACAAGCATGTCGTCGAATTGTGGATGGAGTCGACAATGTTTCGTATCCTTTAAAGTCTGAGTCGCTACCTTTAGAAATTTCAATCCACTTTAACTCACTGGATTCGGCGGTGAATTTACCCGCTGCTTTGGCCCGTTTTTTCTGCTGTGCCATTTCATCGTTAAAACCATTTTCATCCACATCAAGCCCCTTTTCCCTCGCCATGAGTTGGGTTAAGTCTAATGGAAAACCGTAGGTATCATATAATTTGAATGCTTCTGCCCCGGAAATAGTTTTCCCAGAACTATTTTTCAACACTTTTTCAAAATGGTTAATTCCCCGATCAAGGGTATCGTTGAAGGATGATTCCTCTACCTTAATCACTTTTTCAATATGTGATTGCTTATCCACAATCTCCGGAAAGATTTCTCCCATAACGCCACCGAGGGTACCGACTAAATTATAAATAAATGGTTCATGTTGATCCAGCATTCTACCAAAACGGGCAGCACGGCGTAAAATCCGCCGTAATACGTACCCTCTCCCCTCATTTCCGGGCAACCCTCCATCCGCAATAGAAAAGCTCAACATGCGGATATGATCCGCAATCACTTGGAATGGTACGGGATTATCCGTAAACGATTGGCCCGTTAATTTTTCCGTCTCCTGAATAATGGGTGTAAATAAATCTGTGGCATAATTGTTGTTTTTATTCTGCAGCACTGAAACGATACGCTCAAAACCGGCGCCAGTATCCACATGCTTCGCTGGAAGATCCTCCAGACTTCCATCCTTAAGCCGATTATTTTGAATAAAAACCAGATTCCATAATTCCCAATATTGATCCGAAACATTCACGCCATCCGCAGTTTGCTTCGATGGATCATCCCCAACATAATAATGAATTTCCGAACAAGGGCCACAGGGCCCCGTTTCTCCCATTTCCCAAAAATTATCCTTTTTACCGCATTTCAATACACGAACAGGATCAATACCTGTAACTTTAGGCCAAAGATCAAACGCTTCATCATCTTCATGATACACGGTGGCCCACAGTCTGTTTTTATCCAAACCCCACACATCTGTAAACAATTCCCAGGCCCATTGAATGGCTTCCGCTTTGTAATAATCACCGAAAGACCAGTTCCCAAGCATTTCAAAAAAGGTATGGTGGAAATTATCCACACCCACTTCTTCTAAATCGTTATGTTTTCCACTGACGCGAATACATTTTTGGCTATTCACTGCTCGAGGGTGATCCGGTTCTTTCTGGCCAAGAAAGATTGGTTTGAATTGATTCATCCCTGCATTCGTGAATAACAAGGTTGGGTCATCCAGAGGCACGACGGATGAGCTGCGAACAAAGTGATGATCTTTGTCCGTAAAATAGTTGATAAATGTATTTCGTATGTCTTGGCTTTTCATAGGGTTCAGAATGAAAAAGAAGTTTCTATGGATCGAATATCAATTGTTTCGTTATCTCCGCCGATTTTCCCATCACCATTCATATCACGGAAAGATCTGCGAAATGTGTAATTCAGCACCAATCCCTGCCCCAGTGCAATGCCCAGTTGATAGCCTAAGATCGTGCTTTCTGTATAATCGAATTTAAATGGATTCGGCACATTTCTCTGCTGATAAAATGCCCGGGCGTGCTGAATTTTGCTAACGGCCTTTTTTAGGCGAATGGATGCTAATAACGTCTGATTTTTGTCATCAATAAAATCTCCCTCTGGAGTGGACCATATTTCTCCCAGCATATCATGAAAGGACGCACTGGCTTCAAACATGGGCCCCACATTCAGAACCATCCGCGCGAAATATCCTTTTTGTTTCCCAAACCGCCCTAACGCTGACTCTTTTGTTTTTAATAAAATTTGATTACCCCCTCCAGATGAAAAACGGATTCGCTCAATTTCGTAGAGACGGTTCCAATAATTAAATTCAAACCGACCTTTGGGCATCATGCGATATTCAAAATAAAACCGTGCAGGGCCAAATCGCGACGAGACGCCGAATGGAACTAATCCCGTACCGAGAGATAATGATTCACCGGTCCCGGGATGGACTGTCTCCCCTATCATCTGGGCCATTTGGGCATAGAGAGAGATAGAAAAATTATCTTGTGTCACCAAAGGATACCCAATATCCAAGGAAAATGCCATTATATTATCCGAATCCTCACTCAAATTGATTGGATTCCCTTTGCGAAAAATATCCTGATCCAAAATGACAGTCTCTCCAGTCCAACCTGGAACTCGGCTATCCAAAGTATCCGTAATGCCATCCCCGTCAATATCCCATTCATCGGGATTATTATCAGCTATGCCGTCCCCATCTGTATCCACCCACCAATTTTTATCATTGGGAAAATCATCCACAATATTTGGCCGCCCATCTCCATCACTGTCTTTTAGACCCAAGTATTGATTTCGATCGGATACAATCGAAAAGCCAATGGGCAATCCCATGACTTTCCGCGTAACAATTCTTCCACCAAATAAACCGATGTTTTCCTTGAAGTCATTAGCGAATCCTTCTATATTGTTATACTTAGTATTATATTCAAAATTAAATCCGGTTTTTCGTTCCTGGGGATACAGCATGGTGTTGGTATAACCACTGACTAAAATACCATAGCCCAAATCCACCCGATCCAACGCACCAACTTTTCCGTAAATACGATCACCGGGATATCCATATCGGATATAATATATTTTATCAATGAGTGTGTTTTTGATGGCATTGGCAGAAGAAAAATCCCATTCATCTGAATGAATGTTTCCCTCTGCATCAAAATAAATAACCAGATCCAGAGCCACACCCCACTTACCAATGGGGATGACAGGCCGCATGGCAATTTGATTCCACACCTTGCCATCAATAGTAACAGCACCCACAGCCGCTTTATTTTGAATTTGGGAATTCAATGGCATTAGGCAAACCATAATAATAACGAGAAATATGTTCCGAGGGTTTCTCATACGAGAGGAGAAATTACTCTGACCACCCATTGGAGTTCAATCTCTAATTCCCGTTCCGCACATGGTTCTTTCCCCCTAAATTCTTTTGTCCTATGGCTCATATTTCTCAACCCACGACAGAAGATTTGACTTCCTATTCACCAGAGGAAATTAAAATTTATATTTTTTCTTTGCAGGATGCACTTCAATCAAAACTGAATAGCGGATTATCCATGGATGATATCCTGGACTCGGAAGATCCATTTGAATCCTTGGAACCTCTCCTCCCTCAGGAAGTTTATCCTATTTTAGTATTAGCCATGATTAATAACATTCGAACCGATACCGTCATAGATGCGGTGCTGGCAGGACTGAAACAAGGAATCCAGCAATTCCGGAACAGCGGTGATAATAATTCGTAAAAATATGATGCGTTTCATCCTGCTACTCTCCCTAACCATTTTACAATCCCAATCTATTTGGATTCAGGATATTGATATTTCGACAAAAAAGAATGGTATCTTTATCAAAGTACGCTCCGATAAACCAATCACCCCAGACCAAGTGTCGGGATGGTATAATGAATCCACATCCTGGTATTATATGACCCTACATAAAGCAAGCGGGGATACAGCCCAATTGGAAAAAGTACGCCTCACCTACCCCGTTAAACAAATTGAATGTGTCCGAGCGGGAGAATCTCTTCAAATTGGATTTCGCTTGGGCACATCAGTAGAACAGTCTGAATTTTATCATGCATCCGATCCGCCTGAACTACTGGCCTCCCTCCGGTTTCCTCTGTCCGAAGTTTTGGCATCGATCGCGCAGGAAAAACCATCGCCGCCGCCTTTGATTGGAAGGACTAGGGTGAAAAGGCCTTTTTGGATTAAAGGCGCTTATTTCATTGGAGCAAGCCTAACAGGTGCTGGGTTCCTTTCAGGTGAAACGCAAAAAGGATGGGAAATCCCTGTGGGAATGGGAATTATTGCCGTCGCATATGTGGCTGAAAACTTTATTATTGGGAAAAAGAAATGACCGATAATTTACCTTACTTCGCCTGGTATTATGTTGGCGGTATTATACTGATGGCTCTTTTTTATCGCCTACGACTTCATCTGAAAGGGAAAAATCAAAAAAAATAATGAAGCAACGCATTGCAACATTATTGTTTATCGCAAACAGTTGGGCTGGTATACCACAACAGTCCATAGCTGCGGTTATTTCTGCCTTTTCTGATCATCCAACTCAGGATCGGCACCTGACTCCCCATTTATTGGAAATCGCCAAGCATGGACATGATTTGAATGCCATAGAACGAACCCAATTGGAAGCAATCGGTTTTAATTTCAATTATCCCCTTGTATCCAGAAGCGCCGCCCTCCGTTCAGAAGCAGTGGGATTGGATCAGTATTTTGACAATGGAATCTTCCGTTTTCATTTCACCACCACGGGAAGGAATGCAGTGAATACGACCGATGATAATAATGATGGGATTCCAAATTATATTGATTCCGTGTCCGTTGTTTTCAATATAATTTCCAATGGTATTCATAAAGGACAAGGATATTTGATGCCACCCAGTGATGATTTTTATACCAGCAATCGGGATAAGGGCGGTTCTGAACATTATGATATTTATATCCGAAATATATCTTCCCGATATTATGGTTATACCCAACCGGAGGAATTTGCCCAGGGAAAAGGTGACAATGAACGATCCAAAACAGTTGTAGAAAAAAATGCTTTTACCAGTTATATGGTCATCAGAAACAATTATATAAATTTTCCCTTACCTGAATTAGAAAATATTAAAGTAACGGTCGCCCATGAATATTTCCATGCAATTCAATTTGGGTATGATGGATGGGAAATGCCCTGGCTTCTGGAAGCATCTGCTGTATGGATGGAAGAAGAAATGTATGATGATATCAATGATTGCTATCAATATATGTCCGATTGGTTCAATCAACCCCATCGGTCACTGGATGAAGATGGGTATCATTGGTATGGTTCATTCATCTTTTTTGAATATATAGCACAGCATATGGGTGGCGCAAAAACCATCCGGCGATTATTTGATGAATCGGTTCAATCCGATAGCCGAGAAAGGGACGGTAGCCACGCCGCTTTAAATGCGTCTCTCAAGCAACAGGGATTTTCTTTTCAGCAGGCGTTAAATGGCATGTCAGTTGCGAATAAAATTATGTCATCATTACCCGCTGCAGACAATTTTGCATACGATGAAGCTGAATCCTACCCTGTTGACGGTCCGGCTATTCTGAAAAAAGTCAATTTTCAAACCGGAAATCGTGATACCGTTTTTTCCACAAGACTATCTCGATTCGCCAGCCAATACGTTCAAATAATCACGCAAAAACCGGTTCAGGTGGATTTAATCAATACCAGCGGACCCATGTCCGATCTTCAACTAAATGCCATTCTCAAGAAAAATGATAATTCCTATTTAGTCATTTCCAGTCCATCCATCAATATTGATCCGGTGGAATTAAAATCGATTCACCTATCTGTTGTCAGCCATGATACAGTTGGGGGCGACTGGAATTATCAATTGGCCATTCAGGATGGAAAATCAGGAACCGATGCCAATGTGCCGGTAGAATTCACTATTGGGAACCCATATCCAAACCCATTTAACGGCAATGTTCAGTTTTCCATCTACATGCTGAAGGAATCTTCCGTTTCGATTGATGTTATTGATTTGAGTGGGAAACGAGCGAAGCGACTTTATAAGGGAAATTTATCAACGGGAAATCACAATTTTAATTGGCATGGGAAAGATAGTTCAGGGAATCAAGTAGCATCCGGCGTGTATTATATCAAAGTATCGGGGAAATCTTCTGAAGACTGGCGTCCTGTTACGTTTGTGAAATAGAAAAATTATTGGGGAATCTTTTAAAATATAATCAGATCTTCTTAGAAACAGTCAAGGAGAGGTGTCTTTCCTCTCCCATGTTTCTCTCCAATTCGGTGTAGTAATATTGGAACATATTCTCAACTCGAAACAGAAAATCCCACCCCCGATAATCGTATCCTAAACTGGCATTCCAAATGTGGATTGGTACGCGCTTATCTTCTCCCGATATGGCGTTCTCCTGGAATAATTTCACTCTTTCAATTCGAGACATATATCGATTCTCAAGTGTCGCTGTAACACCCATTAATCGTGTACCAATCGTCGTCACCAACGTATGACGAAAACGATAGGCCAAGGTATCAATGGTATTGCCGTCTTTATCAATTTCTTCCGGGTCCAAGTTTGTATAAGCAATTGAGAATAAAAGCGTTTGATTAAACAGTGCACCGGATGCACCCACTTCTAATCCGGTTATTCTCGCATCGGTCAAATTTTCGAAATGAATAATCCCTTTATCATCGGGATTCGCTACAATTAATTGGTCAAAAGTGGATTTAAACGCTACCACATCCATGGTCATGTCAGAAATCCATTTATTCCCCGGCAATTTTACGGTCATACCCACTTCCCCGGCTTGGCTTCTTTCCGCAATTAAATCCGGATTTGGTTCCACTTTAAAAATATTCAATTGGGTTCGGGTGTACATTTCTGCTATTGCAGGAACGCGAAAACCACTACTTACAGAACTTCGAAATGATAACCAATCAAACATTCGGAAATTCAATGCAATTTGCGGTGCGAGCGACTCATCCAGTTTTTCGTCATCCACGAAATAAGTCTCCATCCTGGCACCTGTATTGAGGGTCAGTTTTTTCCCAATTCGCTGCTGTGCCTGGATATAGGCAGCCATGGACAAACTTGAATGGTCTCCATAAACCCCTGCCCTAATTTTTGCTGTTTGACCCACAACCCCTGCGGTAATCTGGGTGGATTGACCCAATGTTGTGGAAATCAGTATTTCGCCGTAGCCTTTTTGTTCATCAATGCCATTATCATTGGTTGCACTATGATTCTGCCACCATACATCATACATGGAACCCTTGAGTTTGATGACCGTTTTATCCGAAAGAATCATATTAAAAAATCCATTCAAATGTAATTTAGTCCCTTCGGTATAATCATCTTCTTCTCCACTTGGCGCTGAAAAAGGGTTAGCTGCATTTTTCCATTGGGAGGCCAGAGCTGTTTTATCAGAATAATAATTGGCAAATAGGGATGCATTATACCGCTCACCAAAATTGAATTTAACTTTCCCCGTGATATTATTGGCATCTGTCCAACCCTGCCGTTTATACCCATCGGATTTTGCTTTATGAAACCGCACCCATGCGCTATGTTTCCCAATGGGGCGGCTGTGGGTTAAATCCAAATAATTGAACAATCCCGGCTGAGATCGCCATTGCCACTGTTTATACTTCGGTTCACTGTACATTCCCGATTTTAATCGAAAACGGGTTTCAGCTTTTGTTGGAGCATTTTTTGTGAGGATATTGACTACGCCACCCAGAGCACTTGAGCCGTACAACGCTGACCCGCCGGAGCGAATAATTTCTACATGATCTATTTCACTGATGGGAACCATGGTCCATGTAATATTTCCGGCGCCGCTCCCCAAAACAGGAACACCATCAATCAACAATAATGACCTGTCACCTACCCCAAGTGTATAACCAGATGTACCACGGATATTTAATTGTCCCCGAATCGAACTGATTCCCGGTTCAAACTTCATCACTTCTACCAAGTTTACGGCGGCGCGGTCATGAATTTTTCGGGGACCTATGACAGACATGGACACAGGCAATTCCATCACATCCTGCACATTACGGCTGGCGGTGACCACAACTTGGGGGGCTGACAAAACATCCTGTTTAAGTTGAATTTCAATAAGAACTTCCTTATCAGCGACGACTATATTTTTTTCGGTGTGTTTTTCAAAACCGATCATACTGATCACAAGAGTGTATTCACCGGGATTCAATTGATCAATTGTGAATTGACCATCTATGTCTGTGGTTGTACCCATAAATGTATTTTGAACCAGAACATTCACACCCAAAAGCGGTTCATCATTATCCGCTCGATGTACACTCCCGGTAATGGATCCTTGGGCAGAAAGAATAGACAATAAGAAAGAGATAAGTATTACTTTTTTCATTCGGAAAATAGAATGGTTTGGTCGATTTCTATTACTTCCTGATCTTCCAATTGGATAGCTCTTTGTAGGTGAGGTGTTTTATCCAGGACTACAATAGGTAAATTTCCGGAAGCCATAAATGAATCTATTTTTGCAAAAAATACGCCGGGATCTATGGTTAATCCTGCACCAGCAATAAAATAAAATCCCGGCTCAAGTTGAAAGAAATATTCAGATTTTTTGGATGGAGAAAGCATAGGCGTGCTATAAGAAACAAGTCCCGCCGCGAGGTTGCCTGGATCTAAACTTTTCAAAACAATCAAGGCTACAGCTTGAATTGAATCGGGCCATTCCCCCTCAATAAATAATTTCCCCTCTACACCGGCTACCGGTTCCAGGCTATCCGGTGATTCACAACTCCAGATGAATCCAAGGACAGAAAATATTATTATTAATTTGCAGATTAATTTCATTTGAGTAATTCCGGGTATCCTAAAATTACAACCACATCACCATTATAAATATCCATTCGTTCCCAAATTGGTGCATGTTCCTTAGACGGTTGTGGTGTATTCACTAAGACTTCTCCTTCAATCAAGGAATGTTGAACGGAATAGGCATCTACTTCAGGAATAAGCCAACGCGCAATATCGACCGCCGCAGGATTAATAAAATCTGCCCTAGGTGAAACCATTAGCCCCCGCTGTTCGCACATGAGAGTAAAGTATTTATATACAATGGGGTTTTGGGTTCGGACTAAAAATATATCTGCGGGAAGGATGGCGACCTTTAGTTCATTGATTAAGGGATAAATCCCCTGGTTTTGAATATTTTTGTTCAATATGGTTACGCGAAAATAATTAACTATTTTACGCTCAATCTCATACCCTTCATTGATAGAGAAACCAATGATATTTTTATTTTCATCCAGGATGTGAATCCAAAGATCCGCATTCTGATTGCGGTGGATGAATGCATCCAAGCCAATATCGTTCCCCAAACCATTTTTGGACACCGTATGGTGTTGGCCAATGATATCCATCACTTTAGACGATTTACGTGTTTCTATATCCGGCCAACGCTTTTTAGGCTGGATGATTTCAATATCAAATCCCTGGTTCATGGATTTTAAATGTTCCAATAGAGATTGAGCCTGGGGAAGTGATTTATAGTCGGTCCTAGTCATTTGGTATAAGGTGTTTCCAATCGGGAAGTTAATTATGAATTATGAATCACCCCAACCAGAGTTGCCGATCTAAACTTCTATATTGGATGGCTTCGCTGAGATGGGTTGCATCTATATCTTTGGCATGACTTAAATCGGCAATGGTTCTGGATACTTTCAATATGCGGTCGTATGCCCGAGCCGAAAGGCCCAGTTTATCCATGGCCGTTTTTAATAATGCACCTGCCTCTTTGGATAATTGGCAATACTTCTTCAGATCATTCGATTCCATCTGTGAATTGGAGAAAATGGGAGCATTCTCATATCGATTCAACTGGACTTGTTTCGCATCCTGCACTCGGGATTTCACAGCTTTGGATGGCTCTCCCGGATCGCGATCGGCCAACTCCGTAAAAGGAACCGCCGGCACCTCTACATGAATGTCAATCCGATCTAACAAAGGTCCTGAAATGCGGCTCATATATTTCTGGATCATCTGCGATGTACAACTGCATTCGTTATGGGCATCTGTGGCATAGCCGCAAGGACATGGATTCATAGCTGCCACCAGCATAAATCGAGATGGATAGCTCAAACTCACAGCGGCGCGGGCAATAGTGACAACACCATCCTCCAATGGCTGTCGCATGACCTCCAGTACATTCTTTTTGAATTCCGGTAATTCGTCCAAAAATAATACACCATTATGAGATAGACTTACTTCTCCCGGCCGGGGAATGGCGCCGCCCCCAATTAACCCAGCATCTGAAATAGTATGGTGAGGCGATCGAAACGGTCGCGTGGCAATAATGCCCTCACCTTGGGGCATGACGCCCGCTACAGAATGAATTTTGGTGGTCTGAAGCGCCTCTTCTAATGTGAGGTCCGGGAGAATAGTGGGAATTCGTTTCGAGAGCATGGTTTTACCACTCCCAGGTGGACCGATCATAATGAGGTTGTGTCCACCGGCGGCGGCCACTTCTAAGGCCCGCTTCACATGCTCCTGCCCTTTTACATCGGTGAAATCGAGATGATAATGGAGATTGGAGTGAAACAATTCATGCCGATCAACAACGACTGGCTCTTTGTCCAATTCATCATTCAGGATTTGCACCACTTCCATGAGGGATTTTGCACCGACCACTTTCACTTCATCCACAATACCCGCTTCCCGAGCATTTTCTTCTGGGAGGATGATGCCCTTAATTCCTTTATCCCGGGCGCAAATGGCAATCGGTAAGGTTCCTTTCACCGGGCGAAGTGTTCCATCTAATGCCAATTCACCAAGCATCATGAGTTTATCTAAATATTCTTTTTGGATGTAACCCATAGCGGCGAGGATTCCAATGGCAATAGGCAGATCGAATGCAGATCCTTCTTTGCGAATATCCGCCGGGGCGAGATTCACAGTTACATGTTTTCGGGGAAATTTGAATCCGGAGTTTTTAATGGCGGCGGTAACACGTTCTTTACTTTCTTTCACCGCCCCTTCCGGGAGACCTACTGTTATAAATCGGGGAAGTTTTGCGCCGGAGAGGCTTGCCTCCACATCCACCACATAGGCATCAATCCCGAGGATGGCACTACTGAGTACTTTAGCAGGCATTAATACACACTGGCTAAATTGTTAATAATCAGCATTTTATTTTATTCTGAATTCAATATCATACATATCAACTATTAGTTCATAGCTATCAGAATTTGATACGCCAAGGCATCACAGGGCAAGGAATTAAAATGGATGGGAATTGCAGGAAAATCCCTGCAAAAAAAGATTTGGTTTTAGAAACACCCTTTCAGGGACGTATATCCAAAATAGGGGATAATTAAATAGAGGATTGAATCGCGGATGAGGTAAAAAAAGAAAAATGCAAAAACCACTTGCCAGCCCTTCTTTTTCATCAAGAGTTTATAGCCCCCTTCTCTTCTGATATCCCGCCACTCATTGATAAAGTTTGGACGGTAAAATGACATTAATTTTCCGGTTTTATTTTTCCAAATTTTAAGTTTTCGTATTTCTCCCAAATCGTCTCACCGGCCGCCTGCTGAAACCGAAAAGCAAAAGACAGGGCATCATCAAATGAATTCCCTGTGAATTCTTCATGACTGTAATATTCATCAATCCAGCCGATAAATTCTTTCATTCCTGTTTGATTCACCTGGTCAAAAATACCATAAATCATTTCAGCCCTGTTATCATAATACCAGGTGGTGACTTCACCATACCCTAAATCTTTTATCATTTTCTGGTGGGTATCATATACCTGGGTGAGATATGAGAATAAAAATAATTCTTTTTCCTGGGACTCTAAGGTCTTCCAATAGACTGCAATGGCGTTAGGTGCAGGATCTGTTTTCTTTTCCTGAGCGCCAATGAGCATCATGGTGCAAAGTAGTGTGAATATGAATTTCATATTAATCTTCCTGATGGTCTGTTTCAAATTCGGTAATGAGTTCTTCTAACTTGCCAATGGCTTCTTTTTCCGAAACTTTACCGCGATTTTCACCTTGATAATACAAATGTCCAGCCCCTTTACCAAAGGCGATTCCGAGATCTGTGTGCGTCGCTTCTCCCGGTCCATTTACGGCGCATCCCATGAGGGCGACGGTCATGGGTGTTTTCACATTTTGGAGTTTTTCTTCCATTTCTCCAGCGATTTTAAATAAGTCCACCTCTAACCGGCCGCAGGTAGGGCAGGCCACAATCGTCACACCTTTGCTGGCCAATCCCAACGATTTCAATATTTCAAACCCAACGCGGACTTCTTCAACGGGATCGTCCGTTAAACTGACGCGAATTGTATCGCCGATTCCTTTTGCCAATAATGTGCCAATACCCACGGATGATTTGATAGATCCGGATTTCGTCGGTCCCGCTTCCGTCACACCTAAGTGTAGTGGATAATCATATTGTTCGGAAAAAAGCTCGTAAGACGCCATCATGAGATTCACATCCGACGCTTTTAGTGAGACGATAATATTATCAAAATCATGTTCCTTACAAATATCAATATGGCGTTTGGCACTTTCGACCATGGCTTCGGCGGTGGGATAGCCATATTTTTCTATCAAATCTTTTTCGAGGCTGCCTGCATTCACGCCGATCCGAATGGGAAGGTTGGCTCCCTTCACTTTTTCCAACACTTTTTTCACCCGTTTTTTCCCACCGATATTCCCAGGATTGATACGAATTTTATCCGCCCCTGCATCCACCGCTTCTAAAGCCATGCGATAGTTAAAATGGATATCCGCCACCAAGGGCACATTCATCCGTTTTTTAATTTCATAAAGTGCATCTGCGGCAGGTTGATCCGGTACTGTAATACGGATAATTTGGCATCCTGCTTCTTCCAGCCGTTCTACTTCTTTTAGTGTTGCTGTAATATCATGGGTTTTGGTGGTGGTCATAGACTGAACCGATATGGAATGTTCACCACCAACGATGAGGTCACCAATCTTAACTTCTCGTGTTTTTCTGCGTTTCATCATGATTTGAAGGGCCAAAAATTACAACGGACTATCCTTGATATGGTTCATCCAAATATTGTTTTGCCAAAATAATGGCATGGGCATGGTTATCCCTTTTAATGCATTTTTGATAAGCCATGACTGCTTCCATCCGCTCATGTTTTTTATCATGAATTTGTCCTTTTAATAAATAGGCATTTGCCAGGATGGCATCCAATTCAGCATCATATAAATCAATGCATTTATTGATAAAGCCCAATGCTTTATCATCATCACCATTTAGAAAATAATAATGGCCCCAAACATAGTTCAAATAGGATGTAAACCACTGTTGATGCCGTCGGGTGAGTTTGGGTAATTGCTGATTGAGACGGTTCAATTCTTTTTTAGCCAATTTCAATTGACCATTCCGCAAGAGACTTTCGGTATAATGAACCTGAAAATCAAAATTGCCGGGATATTTCTCTGCCAACGTTCGGCTCACTTCCAACCCGCGCGCATTATTAATATCGGAAAATTGGTAAATAAATGATAAAACACTCATGGCTTCCGTATCTGCCCACTGACTTTGCGTTGCTGCCACTTCTATCTTGGTAATGCCTTCTTCTATCGATGCATCCAAACCAAACATTTCTGCCCCCGCTTTCACAAGGATATTGCTCAAGCCTGCATAATATTCTACAATCCCAATAGGTAAGTAGGCATCCGTGAGATATGGATCTTTTTCAAGTGCTTTCTGGATAACACGAAATCCACTGTAAGCAGAAATGAGTGTGGGAATCCACTTTTTTTGTCCCAAAAGAATCCGTGCTTTCAATCCCCGGGCCGTGCCGCTATACAATAGATATTCCGGATGGTCTGGGTGGGCGACCAATAAGGAATCATAAATCGATTCAATTTCACTCAAGTTTGCATTCAGGTTAGCGTAAATCTCATTTTGCGGCAGGTGCGCTTCATTCCGGCGCCAGTGAGCCGCCGCCCAGGTGACGTGAACGCCTGGGTGATTGGGGAAATCTTTTCGTGCTTGAGTAAGTATTTGGATACTCTTATCGAATTCATAATTATAAAACGCATCTACGCCGGCGCGGACGGCCTTGTCGCCGGGATGCTGACTCAATAAAATGGATAGAGTAAAAATGAAAATTGGAATGCGTTTCATAGGTCTATAAATTAGGATGATTTATTCCAAACCACCGATGGTTTCCATTCATTTAATACATGGTTAGTTGCAATTGTGAACCTGAAAATGAATATGGCATGGACATTGTATCAATCTCTCCAATCGAGTTTCTTCAATCCACCTCTTTCTTTCTTTTGCTTTTTTACCATCATTTCAACATCTTTTAATAACTGTTTTGCATCATAAATAATGCCATCTTTAATGGTATAGAGTATACCTCCAACCAGTTCAGCTTCTGCTGTTTTATTGTTTAATCGAACGACACCCGTCCCATAAAGAACCTTGATATTTTCAATAGGATTCTCATCTATAATAACCAAATCTGCTAGTAATCCGGGTCGTATAATGCCAAATTGAATATCTTCTCCTTTCGGTTCAAAAATTGCTTCCGCACCATGCTTTGTGGCGCCCCGAAAAACCTCAAGCGGGTGGAATCCTGCTTCTTGCAAAAGTTCCATTTCTTCCACAGTAGAAAACCCAAATAGGTTATACGTGTATCCCGCATCTGAACTCACTGTCACTCTTCCACCTGCATTTTTATAATCATTCAAAAAAGACATCCATACCCGGTAAAAGTTTTTCCAGGCTACTTCATCTGCCGTAGTCCAATCGAAATAATAAGCCCCATGGTTATACCTGCTCGGTATATAATAATTCCAAAGTGACGGCAGCGTATATTTTTCATGCCATACGGCAGTTTGGGCACGCATCACATCCCGTGTAGCGACATATGCCGTCATGGTTGGATCAATAATAAAATTATATTCCAGTAATTCATCAATAAGGGCTTTCCATTCCGGAGATCCTCTTTCGTGAATCAAATTCCACTGTCTGGCCACTTGCCCAAAACGATGCTGTTCATTATTATAATTCATATCGTAAGGCCAGGGTTGTACATCATTTTTTTTATACAGCGCTTCAAAAAGACCATAAAAATGGGTCTGATTTTTCAAGCCTAAGCGGGCTGCATCAATTAAATTCATATCAGCAACCCCTGTCTGCGCTAGGTGGGCCACGGAACCCATTTTATTGGCATTAGCCTCTTCCAAAAGCGCTTTCATAATCTGAGGTCTCGGAGATGTTAGCTTTAACCCATCAATTCCTTTTTTCTTTGCGTACCTTACCCATTTCTTGGCTGTTTCAGGATCATGAATAGGCCCGCCTTTCCAGTCTGCTCCATTCCCAGGGCGGTCATAAACATAAATCCGTGGCGCAACAATTTCATTCTTTGCACTTCTTTCCTTTTCATTAAGCGCCCATTCCGTTGGTCCAAGTGCAACCCCTCTTACAGTGGTAATACCATGAGCCATCCATAATTTATATGTATACTCTGCATCAGGGGCTTTAAACTGGTTTCCGCTATGAATATGAAGATCTACAAAACCAGGCAATATATACATCCCCGTAGCATCAATTTCATAATCGCCTTTTTTGGGCCGTTTTGATTCGTTAATGGGAATACCCGGATAACCTACATTTTGCACCTTGACAATCTTATTATTTTCAATAACAATATCCATCGGACCCCGCGGTGGACCACCGGTACCATCGATTACAGTCCCACCTCGAATGACTAACCTTTTATAAGGTCCCTTACCTTCATTTTTTTTTCTATCCGGCGCTGCATTCGGTCCTTGTGAACTCAGCCTTGCTACTTCTAAAATCTCTTTTTTCTTCTGGTTGCTCAGTTGTTGACCAGATGCTGATATAATAATCGACAGCAAAATCATTGCATATTTTCTCATATGAAAAAATGCTTTTTCGATTTTATCATTTTTTGATTTATTCATTTTTTATACCTCTATTATTTGAAAGTTTTTCATTAATAATATTTTTTTACCGTGAAATTTTTCTGCATTGTTTTTATCTTTGTTTCCAGCTGCAATCTATACATGCCTGGCTTAATGTACTTTTCATAATGTCTAAAATAAGGGAGATCACTGTTTTGCGTTTCTATTACCAGATCCCATCGCAGCTGGTTCAAGCCCTTACTGGCCATAAAATCCATTTTCCAAATGGTATTTTTTTTGTTTTGATCTATAATTGAAATATTGACTTTTCCTTTTTGTGGTATCCAGAAACTAATAGGCAATTTGGTAATTGTTGTTTGATCCATATCTCCACTGGTGTCCATCTGTTTGGGATATTGGGCATGAGGAATATCAAACAAATGATATCTATTTTTTTCATTGGTGTTTAATTGAAAGGCCTGATGGATTGGGTTGAGACTTAAATAATAGATCCCCCTGCCATGCGTACCTGCCACCAATTCATTTTCCCTTTTTTGTATGGCTAAATCGGCAACGCTGACAGCAGGCATGTTATTGCCCAAAAGATTCCAAGACTTGCCGCGATTGACCGATATGTACACGCCTCTATAACATCCAGCGTATAAAATATTTTCATAAACAGGATCTTCTTGGATTACATTCGCTGGATCGTTCGGCAAATCTGCTGTGATCGAATTCCATGTCTTGCCATAATTCTCTGATACAAACATATAATTATTTAAATCGTCATAATTGATACCTGTCATTGCCAGATAAACCCGGGACTTCTTGAAGTTGGATGGCTGGATACTGCGAATATATGCATTGGGTAATCCGCCAGAAAACTCTTCCCAGGACTTTCCATCATTTTTGCTGGTCCAAAAAGCACCATGATCTGTACCAACATACAATAATCCCGGCAGCAGCGTTGATTCAGCTATAGCTCCTGCTGCCCATGAATTTTTTTCAGGTTTTGATGATTTTGCAATATTGCCGCTGATTATTTGCCAACTGTCCCCGCGATCACTGGATTTGATCACATGGTTTGCACCGTGGTATAATGTTTTTGAATCGTGGGGAGAAATGAAATAAGGAGATACAAAATTGTACCTTAGATTATTTTCTTTGGATGTTTTTTTACGGCTGGGACCAATTGTAATGGATGTATCTGTCGCCATATCTTTTCGCAGTCCGTCACCATGCTGGCGACTGAAATAAACCGTATTGGGATCCTCTGGATCGACTTGGGTCACGCAACCATCCCCACCACTCCAAGGATCAATCCATAGATATTTCCATGGATCATGTTTATGCGGATTCCATTCCTTCGCTGGCCCATAGACTGTAGCGTTATCCTGAACACCGCCATAAATATTGTAAGGCTGTTGATCATCCAAAGTGATATCATAGAATTCGCCTGTGGGGATATTATTAAGGTGCAGCCAGTTTTCTCCCTTATCATAGCTGACATATAAACCACCGTCATTACCCAATGCTAAATGATTTGGATTCAAAGGATTGATCCATAATTCACAATGGTCCAAATGAAGAGTTTGAGCGGGGCTGGGCTGCAGATGCTGAATATTGCCTCCAACAGTACTAAATGTTTTTCCCCCATCTTTGCTATGCGCCATGCGTACGCCAAGCGAGTAAATCTCATCATCATTTTTAGGGTTCACATAAATATCTGCAAAATACCACCCGATGTTATTCCCGGGAAAAATACGCAGCGTATCATTATGAGATCTTTCCCATGTAACGCCCCCGTTCATTGATTGATAAACCTCAGCTGAATTTCCTTGAGTCTCATTTCTATTATCTATTAACGCATAAACTTTTTGTGCATTCTGGTACGATACAGCTAGACCAATTCGCCCAATTTTTGGTTTATCCGGTAAACCATTTTTTGATCTTTTCCAACTTGATCCACCATCAGAACTGTAATAAATACCGCTATTAGGGCCATACACACTTTCCGCAATATTTGTATTATCATTGTTCTCCCACATGGAAGCATAAATTATATTGGGATTAGAGTGGGCGATTACTATATCGTTGGCCCGCGTATCTTCATTGACATACAAAACGCGCTCCCAATCTTTACCGCCATTGGTGGTGCGATAAATTCCTTTGGAAGTGCTTTCAGACCAAAATTTTCCCATGGCAGCCACAAATACAATATCCGGATTGAGTGGATGCACTGCTATTTCACTAATATGCCATGTTTCTTCTAAGCCTAAATGTACCCAGGTCTCCCCGCCGTCATCTGAGCGGTAAACACCGGTACCCGGCATAGTAAAATTTCTGTTTTTTCGCAGGCTCTCGCCAGTACCCAAATACAGGATATCAGAATTGGAAGGGGCTATTGCAATATCACCTATCCCCAATGTCGGCTGATTTTCAAAAATAGGTTTCCAATCCAACCCATTATTCGTAGTCTTCCACAAATTGCCTGAACCAAAAGCAACATACATGGTTCCCGGTTGATTCGGATCGCCCTGCAAGGCTTCTACGCGCGCGGAATTAATGACCGGTCCCGCTGAAATCCATTTTACTTGAAAAGGCGTGTTCTCTTTCGCTTCTTTATAATCTTCAAATGAGGAAAACAGCGGAATTTCTGATTCTTGTCCAGTAAGGAAATTGCTCAAGAATAATACTGCTAATGGCCAAAGATATTTCATATGCTCAATAAAAAATAATTAACTAACAATAGCTCGGTATACATCATCTCTAAAGCTTAAAGAGGATTGCTGACAATAGTATGTCAGCTGATTATATGGTTGTAAATAAAAATAGAGAAACCAATCATGGAAGGATTAAGAAAGGATTTGCTACCCCGAAATCTTCCCAGCTAAGAGCAACCATCCTCGTGCATCATTGCTGGTGGGGTCTAAGTCCATGGATCGCCCCCATGCGGCTTTGGCCATTGCAGATTCTTTCATTTTCCAATAAGTTATGCCGAGCCCCAAATAGGTTTCGGAATCGGAGGGTTTAAGTTCAATGGCTTCCTGGTAAGCCGCTAAAGATTCCCTGAACATTCCTTTATCACGATAAAAACCACCTAACGTTCGCATGGAACCGGGAAGCCATTGCCCTGAATTTTTATTGACACTTAAGGCTTTGCGAAAGGCAGTTTGACCCAGACTTGATTCACCGATACGATTATATTCTACTGCTAATATATAATAGGCTTGAGGCAAAAGAGATCGGACCTCTTGATTATGGGGATCATAATGGAGTAAATCTTCCCAAGAAGAGGCGGCTCTTCCCCATTCACTCCCTATAAAATAACTGTGTCCCTGTTTAAACCGTGATGCCGTATCTGCAGGATCCAGTCTTATCGCATCGCCATAAGTCAGGGCTGCATATATATGTTTTCCCTGTCCAGAATATAAATCTCCCAAAGCCACATAAGATTCATGGTGTGTTGGATCTTTTTTAATGGCTTCTTGATAACTGGCTTTTGCTTTAGCTGGATCTCCCAACCCTTCAAATGCTCTTCCCTTTAAATAAATAAATCCACTTTGTCTAGGAAATAATTCCTGGCCACCCTGCGCCAGTTTGGCCGCATATTCAAAATTGCGATCGTCTAAGTTTTTTCGAATGGTTTGTATTCGCTGGGCCGGTCCGCTGGGATCCCGTTCGGATGACTTGGCTAAAATATCATCGGATAAATTTCTATTTTCTTTCGTACCAAACAAAGTAGCCATGGCTTCGATTGTTGACCGATGGTTGGGTTGTACATCCATAGCTTCATCAAAAGAATGCCGTGCTTTTGTCATTTGCCCAAAACGAGAGAAAAACGAACCTAAGTGAAAATGGACATCCGCATTAAATGGATTCTGGGCTGCTAACTTTAAATATATTTCTTTCGCATCTTCAAATCGGCCGTTTCCTTCATAATTCCGTGCCAAATCCACTTGTTTACGGATATCATTCGGTTCGGTGCGGGCAGCATTTTCAAGATCGTTGGTTGAAGGAGCTCTTCTGGTTTCAATGCGTCTTACTTTCTTCTTATCCGTTTCATCGAGATAATGGGTGGCCCGGGCGAGATTACGGGAACTTAGCTCAAATGCTTCAGCAATATTATAAATGTCATTAGCATATTTTACAGGACTAATGGTTGGAATATCCGAAAGCCGGGGCACTTTAGCTTTCGTGGCATTTCGGCTGGCAACTTGGTTTCCCCGTTTTTTCAGGATCGACTGAAGCTGTTGTACTTTTTTCTTATTGGAAGAAGAAGGGTTCAGTTTATAGGCTTTTTGATAATCCTTTAACGCAGCGGCATAATCTTTATTCTTCGCCTTGGAATTCCCTCTTTTTGCATAAGCGGTTGCCTGGGCAGCCTTTTTACTCGAAGGTTTTTTCTTACTGGATTTTTTCCCACCCTGTTTTTTCGCTAAAGAAGTGAGTTGTTGGACTTTCTTATTATAATTTTTTGACGGACTGAGCTTGTATGCTTTTTTATAATCAGAAAGGGCGCCGCGATAGTCCTTTTTCTTCGCTTTTGAATTACCTCGTTTCGCATATTTGGACGCTTGGGATGCTTTGGCTTTTTTTGATTGTGCCAGTACAATAGAGGAATTATTGGGGACAGGCAGAATCCCGACCAAAGCTATGGCCAGGATAAATCGGGTGGTCCAGATATAAATCGATCGCATGATACGGAAACGAATTTACAACAGCCGAATGGTTATGAAAGGTCTATTTTAGCGGAAAGCTGAAAGAGAAACCCATTGGGTCATAACGCGACCGTTTTCGCCCCCCTCAGTCCAGGCAAAGAAGAGTTGATCATCCACTATTTCCATCTGGGGATAACCGGAAACACGCCCCGGTTGAATTTCAGAAACGATTCGCGGTGTTTGAACATTTCCAGATTTAGATACTATTGAAGTAACGATATCGGTTGTTTCTTCTGCCATTTCAATCCAACTGACCATGACTTCTGTTTGGCTAATCCATGTTAAATCTACCCGGCCAATTGGTTTAGATAAATCGACGCGAATAGGTGCAGAAAATGAGGCGCCGTCATTATGTGAAAATGCCACATTAACTGTGGGCGTTTCATTGGGTGAAGTATACCAGGCAATGGCCAAATCATTCCCATTAGCAGCCAGCATGGGGCCATTTACGGGGCAGCCGCCAATTAACCAATTGTCCTCATGAACGGGATAGGGTTCAAACCATTTACCATCCGCATAACGAATAATATTAATATCGCGGATTTCTTTTTCAGATCGGTCACGATAGGCAATGATTAAACTATTTCCCGTTTGAATAGAACTGGTGGGACAACATTCACACACCCGGTTGTCCAGCATTGCTTCTGTACCCAATTGACCATCCACCATGGTGGAATGATATAAGGCCATATCTCCCATAGAATGGGTCACAGGATCATAGGCGCCCATGTGGCGGCCATCCAGCCATACAAACCCCAGGGATGCATCCTGCTGTTGGAAAAATGATAAAAATCCATGCTCCCCTTTTGGATCAATATCGCCATGAGGAATCACCGATTCAGACCATGATTTACCCCGATCTTTGGAATGGGATATTTGAACATTATAATCGTAAGGACCATTTCCGCTTTTTTGAAGCCAATGAGACACCAATTGATCCCCGCCCACTTCATAAATAGACGGAAAGTCGGCCCAGTTCACAAAGTAAGGATCCCCGGATGTAATGGTTTGGCCTTCTGTCCATGTTCCTTTCGAAAATTCAGACCATTGTAATGCCCATTGTACCGAATCAACCTTCTCAAACCAGGACATGAGGAGTCCACCATTTTCTGTAGCAGAAACACGGGGATACCGACTGCCATTCATTGTAGACGGAAGAGAGAATTCAGGGGTTGAACACCCAAGAAGAAATAGGGATAGAAGAATGTATTTTTTCATTTTTTATCAATGTTTTCGTAGAGACGCATCGCTATACGTCTCTACATATTTATTTTATCATTGGGGACCTTCAGGCATCCCCTATGTTTAATTATTGACCTTCCGGCATTTTACAGCAGAGTTCCAAATTGGCATATGCATCGGGATCTGCCTTTTTATCATTGACACTATACCCTATAGATGTAATGGCTTTTTCTATGGCTGGGAAATCAATAAGCGATGCCTTATAGGTCACTTTTCCTGTTTTGGCTTTCAAGTCGATTTCAACTTTCTTTACGCCTTCAAGGTCAGCAACAGCTTCTTCCACGCCCATTGAACACATCATGCATTGCATGGAGTCTAATTTCAATTCAGCCGTTTTGGTATCGCTGCTGCAGCTGATTAAAAAGCTCATCGCTATTATACTAATGATTGATTTCATTGTATCCTCTTTTTCTGTTTATAGAGATTAATTTTGCACAATTATTAGTACGGATATTAATCCCAGTTTTGTTTCTTTTAATATTGTTTTTTTTACCGAATCAAAACCATTTTTCGCGTCCGATGTTCCCCGTTCATTTTGAGGGTATAAAAATATATCCCTGAAGGCATATACCTTCCAAAATCATCTTTTCCGGACCAATAACTTTTATACATACCAATGGGTTGATATGCGGTGACCAATGTGGCAACTTTCTGGCCCGAAATATTATAAACGATTAATTCTACTGAACCCGGTTGAGATAATTCATATTGAATAATTGTTTTTGGATTAAATGGGTTTGGATAAGATGGATGAAGTAAAAAATCTTTCGCAATTAATGGAAATTCATCCACACCTGCCAACATATCTACCACAATAAACTGGCCCATCATTCCAGCGTCCTCGTGGTTCAAAATATGACAATGGTACATGTAGGGAACTTCATCGTCAGCGAAATCCCTGAATTCAGTGATAAATCGAACTGTTTCCTGAGGTTTCACCAATACAACATCCTTCCGACCACCTTCCGCCTTGGATGGTTTCACACCATTCCTATTTAATATATAAAATTGCACATCATGAATATGGAATGGATGGGCAATTGGCGATTGATTTGTGATTTCCCAGATTTCAGTATTGTTCAATGGAATAATTTCATTAATAACATCCATATCAAAACTTGCACCATTTATTAAAAAATCTCCATTGAGTGCCACTTGCCCCATGGAAACTGCAGTTAATGAGAAGGTCCTTGTTGTATCTGCATTAATTTCTGCCAATGGGGTCACTGACACCAAAGTTTCTGGAATTGTTGTAACAGGATTACTGGTCGGTGCTACCACTTTGAATTGAATGATTGAAAAATCAGAACCATTCAGTGGGTTGGGATTATACCCATCCAACGTCATGCCCGCACCCATTCCCGGATTGGTGGCACCATAAATGCCATTGCCAAATTCTGAAGCATAACTCATCAAGGAGATTGTTTGACCTTCCATCGATGAGAAATCGATCAATATCTCCGCCCTTTCTCCCGGGGAAAGCTGAAGACGGGTTATTGCATTGGTACTTTCTAATAATCCCCCGTCTGATCCAATTTGAGAAAATGACCTATTATCACTTAACCCAATGTTAAATACGCGCTGGGACGCACCATCGAGTAATCGAAAACGCACCACTTGTGCCGGCACATTTAATTGAGCATTAATAGTTGCATTTACCATCAACACATTGTCTGAATTTGAAGGGACTACAATTTCTTTATTGCTATCAAATGTTTTGGTTTGAATCACCAAAGGAAAATCGTCAACCCCGTAAGATCTTGGCAATGTCAATGCTGATTCTTCACTATCCCTTATGATGATAAACCCGGCAATTCCCATTGACACATGTAAATTCGTTTTTGTATGCAAATGGGGATGATACCAAAAGGTGGTTGCTTTATCCAATACTGTAAATTTAGGATTCCATGTGACGCCCGGAGCAATGGTTGTATGTGGACCACCATCATTCTCAGCAGACACATGCATGCCATGCCAGTGGATCGTAGTTGTATCCGCCAATTGGTTGGTGACTTTAATATCCACAGAATCACCATTATTCATAATCAAGGTTGGGCCAAGAATATTTCCATTGGCGCCCATGGTGGCTGTATTAATGCCTTCATAAAAGGAATACGTTCCATTCTGAAGGGTTAAGTTAAAATCAGTCCCACTGAGTGTATCGGGGATAATGAGTGAATTTTGGGCGAATGAAATACTCAGTAATCCCAATAGTAATAATAGTATTTTTTTCATTTTGATTATTCCTTTAAAAGTATGGTGATAATTCGTATGTGTATCCAATTGAATTGAAATAGATGGAAACACCTCGTACCTATTTAGATGGTTGTTTTTATCAACGGTTACAATATTTTTCAATTTTCTAATCCACTCGGTCGGTTTTTAAATATTAAAACGATCGTAATAAGGATTATTCCAATTTCTATCCAGAATAATAATCCATTGTCCATATAGAATGAAAAATAAGGGTTTTGGACCATTTCCCAGACAGGTAGTTGTCCTTGTTCTGGTTGAATTTGATAGAGGAAATAATCTTTATCGCTGAATGGGTAAAGCCATTTTATTCCCACGGTTCTGGCTGTAATCCAATCCGTGATAAGATGCAGTTGTGTGCCTAAAAATATGCCCAATGAAATTGGTTTAATTTTTTTATTCTGTATTATTCTACCTACAAAAACCATGAGGCCAAATATTACAATCCAACATATGGGTGTATGCAAAATGGAATGGTGACCAGCAACGGTTTCAGACATTAAGCCGTCCACATCGGGTAAAATGGAAGCTATGAGTAATACTGGCATAAACGGAGATATAGTCCATAATGGACTTTTAACAAATTGTCCCAGAATATATCCGGATGCTAAATGGGATGGTAGGAACACGGATTATTTTATTTTACAGGTTTACTGACTGATTGGGTATGCACAACTTTCCAGGTATCATTTATCCATCGAAATAAATAAGTCCCGTGACCTTTGTTATGGATCTTGCGACCACCCCCTTCAAAATACCGAGCCTCGTCCCAATCCAAAAAATGTTTACGGAAAGCAGCGCCAGCGCCATTTTCCCAACCGAGGCGAATATTATCAATAATATTTTTAATTAATGCTTCATTGTAATCGGCCATGCTATTTCCACAACCAACCAGGGTTAATGTTAAAAAGAATATTAAATTTTCCATGAGTTTCTCCCTTGTTAGATTTTGTTTTACACCCTATTATTTAAAACACAAAGCCAATCCCGGTTTGAACCATAACACCTTTTGAAAGGCTGGCCTTATCCGCATATTCGCTCACAGGAATCTTTATATCAATCCGTGCCATAATGCCTCCCTTATACAGCACGGCAACGGGGCCAGTGAATAGGCGAAAATCTTCGTTTCCATCTTTATCTATCTTCGCCTGATATGTACCATCCCACATAAGAAAAAACCCAGTATTGGTTGCGTTTATATGAAGAGGGTGCCACCCGAGATTCACATCAAATCCAAATAAAGTTGATCCATCATCCAATGACCAGCCATAGATGTCATATAACTGGTAATATTTGAAATTTTCTGCATTGTAGGAGAGGCTTAATCCATAGCCCCCTTTACTGGGAAGGATATCAGTGTTATCGCCTGTTTTAAACCGGATCTGAGGTGTAACACTATAGTTGCCAGTTGATCGATTTAAATTAAAGTATTTTTTCAATGGAAGGGCAACAATCAAGTCACCCAGTCCTTTATGGCGAACAATAGGGTTTCCCCAATCAATTAATTGTTTTTCACTCTTAATTTGATGATAAGGCAGTTTAAAGGTGGCACGGATGGATCGCTTCCAGGTATATACGCCTTCGAGCCATGTGGTTTGACGGTAATAACTTTTATCTGATATCGATCCACCGTCTAACATTTTATCCGAGCCCAGTGTTTCATACCTGAACTGGAATCCCCAACCCCCTGCCCAGCGCGGTGCCATATCCATAACGGGTTGATGGGCCGAAACGATTCCCAGGAGACTGAGAATCACCATACTTTTATTCATATTTCCCCCTATAAATCGAAGTAAACGAGGATAGGAACCAATGCATAAGCAAAGAATGCGCCCACGGCCAAAACACTTGCGGAAATATAAAACATCCGTTTGTTGAATCGCCCAGTCACATCACATCCGTCCTCACCCGCATCCACATCACAAGCCACTTTCTGGTTCGGTTTAAAAACCAAATATCCATTAAGGGCAATCAGAATGGCAGCAATAATAAATATCCATCCTTTATTCATGGAAAGGGGAATTAAAAATGGGAATACGGAAAGCATGGAACTAACGGCTGCGCCGCCTGCTATGGTGGCAACCACCGCGGGGAGCACACAGCATAATAAGGTGCCTGAAGAAGTAAAAAGAGTTAGGACACTTATGGCCTTTTCCTTCATTTGGAGGCCTTTTCGTATTCTTTTACCTTGAGTTCGGATCCAGTAGGATTCACATAGGATTTAAGGACTTCATAGCCCGCATCCGTAATTACATTCAGTGCTTTATCAATATTCGGCTTCTTATTCTTTTTTAAACCAACTTTGACAAATTGATGGGTGATATCCGTATAAACACCTTTGGTGTATTTTTTCTTATCCACAAACTTCATTTTGGATAGGCCTTTTTGCAAACCGTGTGCACAAAAAGAACACACGAGACCTTTTACTTGAAAGACCAAGTCTTCTTGACCGACTTCGACTTTTTGACCATTAATTTCAACTGATTGCCCATAGGATAATCCAGCCAAACCAATGGTAAATATGAGATATTTAATAATATTTCGCATAAAACAAATTCCTTTCTTGAATTAAAAAACCATACCGCCTTCTGTGGCGGTTTAGAAAAGAAAAATGTTTACGCTAGGAGAGGTCGATTAAATGCGGTGGGTGGGTCCGGTGGATAATCAAATTCCACCGGATTAAAATTAATGTGATATTTTGCATAAAATTCAATGGATTGAACTACAGTCAAAACATCCAAGTCTATTTTCAAATTGAACTGATGAGATGGTACTGCCATTATGGGTATAAATAAACCACTCATGTCGCAGCTTTTCATATCCATATAACAGGTTTTTGGAGTTTCCACTTCCATCTTAGAATCACAACAGGTTACCTTTTCTAATTCACAACATGGCATGTCGCAATCAATGTGCGGCAACAATGGCGCTGCGATGGCCATTGTCATCAATAACAACAAAAAGACTGAAATAGTACGCTTAAGCATATTTAAATTTACCGATTAAAAGGCTATTCGTTCCAAAATACTTCATAAACGGTTTTCCAGTGTTCAACTGCTTTCGATGTATCAATAATAGCAATCCCGCTAAATTTATAAAACTGTTGAATACGTAAACTATCAACAATTCCCATCCGCTCCTTTTCTTCCATTGTTTTATAGATTAAACTGATATGGGGGACAAAATCTTCATTGGGTGGTTGTTTATTTTGTAATAATTGGTATAGCTGATTTAATAGTTCATTCTTTTCTAATTCAATGAATACCGTTTTCCAAATGTTGCTGGATTGATTGAGTTTGATAGTTTTTACCTTGAAAGGATTTATATCAATTTCTTGAATAATATCTTTGGCTAATTCCAGATCAAATACAGGACTGAAAAGCGTACAATGGGGCTGAAAGGATTGCGAATTATATACTTTAGATAATTCTTCTATCTTATTATATATTAGCTTATGATCATTTTTTGATGGCAAAAGCCAGATGGAATATTTGGGGTGACCCGATATTTTCAAAATTAATCACCTCATCTCGAATAGGACGTCACGCCCTGTTCTGAGGATTTGAAAAATAGAAAGATAAGTTCTTAATAATTAAAATGGTGGATTAAGTTAAAAGTTAGAGCGCAAACAACTTGGTGAATTTCAGGGCAATCATGCCATTATCCTTTTCATCCCCTTTTAAATCTGAAATATTGGAAAAGACTAAAAAGAGATCGCTCAATGGGGCATGGATTATATTCATCCGGAAATTACTCACCAATTTTTCATCGGCAGCATTGTATTGGAAATAAAGTTTATTCAACAACTTTACCGAATGATTATATTTTATTTTCAATGTATAAATATCCGCATTCACGGTGGCATCGGGAAACTTTACGACATTTTTATTTAAACCAAAATCGACACTAAATCGATATCCCCGTTTAATCGTAGCAGAAATCCCCACTGAATTCCGCGTCCCATGAAAATAACTCCCGAAATTTGCATTTCCGTTGATGGTGATAAATTTCGTTCGATCACCACGATAATATAGACTCACATTATTAAAAGAATAATGATCCGCCGGCACTTCTGCCCCATATAAAGTAAAAGGTGTTTTGATTATTTCTTCCGTCCGAGTTACGCTGGAAAAAAGCATGGCACCACTCATAAACTGAACATCCAATCCTGCCTTTACTGCACGGCTTTCCAAATATCCATCCAAATTATCAAATTGATTGATAAATACATAAGGGTTCACACTCAGAAACGGACCGGAGGAATACCGTTTATGCATCCCGGCAGTTACAAAGGTTTCTCCCACATTTGTCCTCTGAATAAATCCAACAGATGGTGTAAAGTTCGCCCCCACTTTTTTATAATAGGCTGCAAGATCCCATTTGTTATCCCGCCATGCCATCACCACACGGCCGGCTAAATTATCACCATCTGCATCCGGGTTCTCGGTTTGAGCGATATAAGAATAAATGAGAAGCTTATTAATATTGAAATTCAAATCCACACCCATGGATCGATGATCTCTATCTTCTCCATTGGAATTTCGATTAACTAGAATGGCACCAATATTAGATTTCTTCAGAAAATTACCTCGGATCCGGGACACATTGTATTGGGTGCGAGGCACATTTTCCGTACCCTCTGCCGTCATGTTGAGATATCCTACATCAAAATTCCCAACCTTTCCACTGAGTCGCGCACCACCGGTTATTGGAATTTGCTGTCCATCTTCCAAACCAATTCGTCTGCTGTGAAACATGGTAAAGGATCGACTGTATCTGCTGGGGCCCATTCGGTATAAATAGTTAGATATATCTCCAAATTCAAATAGACTGGCATTTTCCATGAAAAAATCCCGTTTTTCCGGAAAGAATAAAGGGAATCGTGTAAGGTTTACCCGCTCTTCATCCGCATCAACTTGAGAAAAATCGGTGTTGTAGGTTGCATCCAGAGTGAGACTTGGTGTTATACTATATTTTATATCTAATCCAACGTCAGTATTGTTGGTCTTCTCTTCGGCTGAAATACGATTGCCCATACCAAAGGGCTTCACCTGGAGGTTCCGACCGGGCTGAATATCCCTAAGTCCTTTTAACGTCCCCCCTTTGGATACAGAAATCAACTTTTCAAATGGTTCAATGGGACTCCAGTACAAATCTTCTCTTTTCCGCCGTACACGTCTCAGAAAATTGATGCCCCAATCCTGCTCCCCATCACTGGGGTTAAACCGCAAACTGGTCAGGGGAAAAGCCAATTCAATTTCCCATCCATAGTCATGTATTGACGTCTTGGGATAAACAATACCTTCCCATGCACGGTTCAGGCTTGTACCGTCATTATTAATATACATGTCCTTGATGGCGCCAGCAGGATTAAATAAAAATGCATAACCGCTTTTATCATCATTAAATGTATCCAGCATGATGGCAAAAGCATCCGAACTCTGTGAATCGAAATCCTGCTCCAGGCTTTCGATTATTATTTTATCCGGTTCAGAATCGTAAAGAATGGCGGACACATACAGAAAGTCCTTATCATATAAAACGCGAACCACTGTTCTTTCTGTAGGAAGATACCCTGGATTGGGTTGGGACTGGTAAAATTCTGTTATAGAATCCGCTGCCATCCATGCCGATTCATTCACATGACCGTCAATGAGAATTTCACCGGGTGATTTAACTGCATTCATGGTTGGTCGGGGAAATGTTTTTAAGTCAATAGCGGATTCATTTCCCAATAAGATGGGATATGTAAATAAAAGAATTTGAAGAAAATAACGGCGGATCATGAAATACTCCATAGTAAATAAGA
>JAPYOT010000070.1 GCA_029938045.1 Fidelibacterota bacterium
CAACCCAAAATCGCAACGAATTCACAAATTTATTATATAAAGCATTAAATATTGATATGAAGGCAGACCCAGATTTAGCTTTAGCCAATCAAATTAACCGGAATCGGGCCCAATGGCTCATGGATAATATTGATGAATTCTTTTATTAAACAAAATACATTATGAAACGTAACATACTTATCATCGTCCTTTGCTTGTCTGTTCAGTTATTGTGGGCAAAAAAGATTATTGTAAAAATGGCCACTTTGGCGCCGGAAGGTACGGATTGGCATGGTTTACTTGTTGATTTAGGTCAGCAGTGGATAGAAGCTACCGATGGTGAAGTGCGTTTAAGAATCTACCCAGGTGGTGTTGTGGGAGATGAACGAGACATGATACGTAAAATGCGTATTGGTCAAATCCATGGTGCGGCAATTACCAATGAGGGAATGACTGAAATTAATCCATATTTCACTGCATTTTATATGCCCATGATGTATCAATCTTATGAAGAGGTGGATTTTGTAAGAGAGCGGTTAAATGATGAATTATACGATGAGACAGAGAAGAATGGATTTAAAGTACTCACCATGGTGGATGTGGGCTGGGTTTATTGGTTTTCTAGCGAACCTGTATATACACCGGAAGATCTTAAAAAATCAAAAATATTCACATGGGCGGGAGATTATAAATCGAGTCAACTTTATGAAAAACATGGCTACCAATCTGTCCCATTGGCCATTACGGATGTGCTATCTGGCCTGCAGACGGGATTGATAAATACCTTGGGATTTAATCCGATGTATGCCTTGTCTCAGCAATTATTTGGAATTGCCGATAACATGCTGGATATGAAATGGGGGAACTTGACAGCTGCCATCGTGATTGATAATCGAACCTGGAATCGCATTAAACCGGAACACCAATCTATGATGCTCGACATTGCGCAAAACTTAGGGAATGGTTTTCAGAAGAAAAACAGGCATGAGACGAACAAAGCCGTTGATGTTATGAAGGAATATGGATTGACAGTGAATACACCCACGCTCGATCAAGTGAAAGAGTGGGAAGATCTTATCGAAAGGATGTACCCAGATTTAAGAGGTTCTCTTATTGATGAAGTTACATTTGATCGATTGATGGAGATTAAAAAAGAAATGGATTCCCTTTCAAATTAAAAGTCATTCTCTTGTCATATTTTAATATAAAATCGATCGAAAAGTATTTTACTTTATTTGTATTTATTGCGCTCGTTTTACTCCCGGCTCTTGAAGTAATTACACGACTATTTGGAACAACGGGCGTGGTTGCATCTCCCGTCCTTGTCCAACATTTAACATTATGGATTGGTTTTTCTGGCGCCGTAATCGCAGCACGGCGGAATAAACTTTTGGCGTTAACACGGGAACCCTTGTTTGCAGTGAACTCCACAATCAACTGGTCTAAGTTTCTTGCCAAGATTATTACCGCATTTCTTGTCTTGGCCTTGGCATACGGTAGTTGGGAATTAGTAAAAATTGAAATGGCCTATCCGGTGAATATTGCACCATTTTTACCCCGATGGGTGGCACAACTTGTTATGCCAATTGGATTGTTCCTTATTGCAGTTCATTTAATTATGAATGGGTATAACAAATGGCGGAATCGAGGAATCCTTCTGGCCGGCGTAATCTTCTTATCTCAGGTTAGTCGTTTTGATAGTTTGCGGGAATCGTCCATTTTTATGTGGGTGAGTATCCTGTTGATTCTATTTGCCATATATAAAGGTGCACCTATTTTCATTGGATTGGGCGGGTTAGCTATTCTCTTATTTTGGCAAGATTACACACCATTGGCAGCAATCCCGGCTGAAGCATATCGCATCGTTGTTTCACCTACATTATCCACCATACCCCTTTTTACGTTGGCCGGGTATATTCTGGCAGAAAGTCGCGCTTCCGAACGCCTCGTCCGGTTATTTCGCGCATCGTTTGGCTGGATTCCCGGCGGAACGCCGATTGTTCTTGTATTGCTATGTGGGTTTTTCACTGCTTTAACAGGGGGCTCAGGTGTCACCATATTGGCCTTGGGCGGATTGCTGTACCCTCTGCTCATGAAGGAGGGTTATTCAAAAGAATTTTCTTTGGGCCTTATAACTGTTGCGGGATCTTTAGGGTTGTTATTTCCACCCAGTTTACCATTGATTATTTATGGTGTAACGGCAGCGGTATCTGTTAAAACAATATTTCTCGCTGGAATTGTTCCTGGATTTTTGAGAGTGGCTATGATCAGTGGATGGGCCGTTTGGCAAGGTGAGGCGCAACATATTAAGCGACATAAATTTAATTTAACGGAGGTCAAAAATTCCATAATAGAAACGAAATGGGAAGCCATGATTCCCTTTTTCATTTTATTCGGAATTTTTGGTGGTTTTACAACCTTAGTGGAAACTGCTGCATTGACGGTGGTATATGTGTTTATTATAGAGGTATTTGTATATAAAGATTTAAAGAGCAAAGATTTGAGAAAGATTATACTGGATTGCTCCACCTTAATCGGCGGTGTTCTGATTATTTTAGGTGTAGCCATGGGGTTGACGAGTTATTTAGTGGATGCGCAAATTCCCTTTAAACTTCTGGCGTGGGTTAAAACGTTTATTAGTTCGAAACTTGTCTTTTTATTGATGTTAAATATTTTTCTATTAGCCGTAGGGTGCATGATGGATATTTTTTCTGCCATTATCATTGTGGTGCCACTCATCACACCCTTGGGAGCGTATTTTGGGATTGATCCAGTTCACTTAGCCATTATTTTTATTGCCAACCTGGAACTTGGATTTTTAACCCCACCCGTTGGAATGAATTTATTTTTATCTGCATATCGATTTGATGAAAATATGCCTACTATTTATAAATCCACGTTGCCATTTTTTGTGGTCATGCTATTGAGTGTTTTAGCTATTACATATATTCCAATTTTATCAACCTGGGCCGTAAATTAATATATACAATCCCTTGCCTATATAGAGAAGAATAGGGTAATTTCATCCAAATAACAGGAGTGCCAATAAAACATCGCTAACGGTTGATACGTTTCAAACATCATCGAAGGGTTAATAACCTTTCAAATATTATACCCCGAATCGGGGAAAGGACTATTTCTATGAAACGAATATATTCAATTGTGGCCGCGCTTCTGCTTTTTTGCAGTCCGTCCCTCAATGCTCAAAGTGAAGCAGGTGCCATATTTCTGCTTATATCTCCCGGTGCTCGTGCCGGCGGAATGGGAGAAGCACAAGTGGCTATTGCCAACGATGCTTACGCAAGCTATTGGAATCCGGCCGGGCTTGCATTCCAGACTGGATCCGAAATTGCATTTATGCATGTTAATTGGCTCCCGAACTTAGCCGATGACCTGTATTACGAATTTTTAGGCTTTCGAAAAACATTCCCAACTTTGGGGACTCTGGGTGGTCATTTAATTTATTTAAATCTGGGTGAACAAGTCCGGATGGATGAATATGCCCAATATCAGGGAAAATTCACTTCATATATGACGGCGGTAGCTCTGTCTTACAGTACCAAGCTTTCGCCCAAATCCTCCTTTGGGATGAATGCCAAAATCTCTTACCAGCATTTAGTCGAACTGGGCACCGGTTCAGAAAAGGGTAAAGGAACCTCCACTGATTTTGGTTTTGATTTAGGGTATATGCATAAAGAATTTTTAACACCCAAATTGGATTTAGGTGTGACCATGACAAACATCGGTCCAAAAGTTTCATTTATTGATCCGGATCAGGCAGATCCACAGCCTACCAACCTCACTCTTGGGTTGGCATACGAAATATTTAAAAATGACTATAATAGCCTTAAAATGGTGTATGATGTTGATAAACTCTTAGTGGCGTCCTATCCAGACATGGATTGGGATGGGGATGGTATTGTTGGCGGTTTTGACAAAGATGGGAAAGAGGCTGTAAAAAATGCAAATTACAATCAGAATGGTCTTTTAGAATCTGCCCATAAGGATAGGCTGTTTAAAGCCATTTTTACTTCCTGGGTAGATGACTGGCTTTTGGGAGGAGATATTGACCGTTCTCCGGCAGGCGAAGAATCAGATAAAAAGATTGGTGGCTGGGAATGGGCCGGCGATGCGAATGGAAACGGAGATCGTGATCCTGAAGAAATGATTAATACGGCCAGTGAATATGGTGCCGGTTTTGGTGATGATAATTGGGGTGTTTATAATGAGTGGGGTCAAAAAGAAGTTGGTTCAGCAAAAGACCGCTCTATTTCAGATGAGTTAGATAAGCTTGTTCACAACTTTGGATTAGAATATTGGTATTCTTCCTACTTTGCATTGAGAACCGGATATTATTTCGATAAAACAGGGAAAATTCAAAACCCAACTTTTGGTGTCGGATTGCGCTTCTCTAATTATGGTTTCGATTTTGGATATACATCTGGAGAACCAGGTCACCCTCTGACCAATACCATGCGGTTCTCCATGAATATTCAGTTTTAACCCGAATTTCGAATGAACCTCTCCTCATTGAGCAGGTGGACAATCGTCCTGCTGCTTTATGCATTATTCCCCATAAATAGCCAAGTATTGGGGAATCTTAAAATCGCCGTTATTCGAATATCATTTCCTCTCCAGGATTACCCCGGCGTTTCTGGAAATGGAAATTTTCTATATGCGGCGAAACCAATCGAATGTGGCGATTACACCATCGACCCGCCACCTCATGATCGCCATTATTTTCAATCCCATCTCATAGCGGTTGATAATTATTATCGATCAGTCTCTTATGGGAAATTTGGGGTCGATTTGCAGAATTCTACCGTATTCCCCTCAGAGAATGAATCCAGCTATTTACTCAACACATCCATGAACTATTACAATGAGATTAGCCAGGATGATGCCCATGAAAAACGGATCACTGAATTATTAAGGGATGCTGTTACTCAAGCATATGAAGTAGATAATATTAACTTTAGCCAATTTGATTTAATTACGGTTGTTCACCCCGGAGTGGGGCAGGATTTCCAATTACCTTTTCTCGATCCCACGCCCGAAGACATACCTTCCACCTATGTGGATAAAAATATGGTGAGTACCCATTTGGGCGGACCGATTCAAGTGGGTAGTGGGAGCATTCCTCATGGGATTATAATTCCTGAAACACAAAACCACCTTTTTTATGACGAAACATTATTTAACCAACTGAATAGTCCCTGTGATATCCAATACAGCATTACGGGCACTTTGGCCATGATGGTTGGATTTGCGGTGGGGTTACCCCCATTATGGGATTTGGAATCTGGCCTATCTGGTGTGGGTGTTTTTAGTCTTATGGATCAGGGTTCTAATAATGGAAGAGGAATTATTCCTGCACCACCTGACGCATGGACGCGAATTTATGCTGGTTGGGAGGAATCAACGACTTTCACATATCCTGGAGAATTGTCCATCCAAAGTGGAACGATTAATAGTGTTGCCAAAATTCCAATGAGCACTGATGAATATTTTTTAATAGAAAATCGGAATAATTGGTATCGAGATGGTGTGAGCATTGATTCGGCCCGATATGGAGTCTGGAAAAAAACGGAATCCCATCCTCCTTTTATTCATGTGCTGATGGATTCTGTGGGTGCAAAAAAGAATGATTATGGGGTCATAACGGAAATTTCCAATTATAATTTGGGTTTACCTGCATCTGGGTTATTAATCTGGCATGTTGATGAAAAAAAGATACGTGAGGGACTTGATTTACTTTCTATTAATTCCGATAGAAAACACAGAGGCATTGACCTTGAAGAAGCAGACGGAGCCCAGGATATGGGTTATGTATCCAATTTATTTACGGACCCATCTTCCGGATATTGGGGCGATATGTGGTTTGCAGAAAACCAAGAATATTTCCGCGCCAACGCAGAAGGAAGTCTGGATTTCTCTTCATTTACTTTTCCCAATACAAAATCCAATTCCGGCGCAAATTCGGGAATAAATATCAGCAATATATCAAAGGCTGAAGAAACTATGTCATTTACTTTATCATCCAGTTATGATGTGACCTATTTAACCAAAAATAATAAATCCATTCTCTTTCAATGGGATGTGGATGGGGATGGTGATCTGGATTTTGTAGGCGAGGGCGATTCTCTCTGGTGGGGAGATGATCTTAATGATGTGAATG
>JAPYOT010000071.1 GCA_029938045.1 Fidelibacterota bacterium
CGTTCTAAATTGTAACTTTTTAATCTTTTTGCAGTGAGCTTTGTGCCTTTTTTTATTAAGGTACGTCCTGAAGAAATATCTCTAATACCATCAGACACCTGATCTTTAAGAAGCACGGTTAATTTTACATCTCGCGATTCTTTTAATTCTCGTTTCAGGATAGCTGTTTCTTTCTGAATAATGAGAATGTTTTTTCTTTCTTCACCTCTGGCAGTTTTACTCCGTTTTTCAAACAGTTTTGTGCCAATTACAACTCCCTTTACACCGGGGTCTGCCCGCTTTGAAGCATCTTTCACTTCACCAGCTTTTTCACCAAAAATAGCGCGCAGGAGTTTTTCTTCAGGTGTGGGATCTGTCTCACCTTTGGGCGTGACTTTTCCAATTAAAATATCACCATCCTTCACTTTAGCACCAATTCGAATAATACCGCGATCGTCCAACTCTTTCGTTGCATCTTCACCCACATTCGGTATCTCAGCTGTTAATTCCTCTTCCCCACGTTTCGTGTCTCGAACTTCAAGTTCGATTTCATTGATATGGATGCTGGTAAATAAATCTTCTTTTACCAGACGTTCGCTAATGACAATAGCATCTTCAAAATTATACCCTCGCCAAGGCATGAAAGCCACCGTAATATTTTTGCCTAATGCAAGTTCGCCCTTCTCGGTAGAAGTACCATCCGCAATGGGTTGTCCCTTTTCTACCTTTTCGCCTTCAACCACAATGGGGCGTTGGTTTTGACAACTGTTTTGATTGGTTCGCTTAAACTTTCTCATTTCAATTGTAATAAGGTTTTCACCTTCAACTAGTGTTAAGTCTTCCGGTACATCATATGATCGAATAATTATTTTATCAGAATCAACGTAATTAACCCTACCACTGACAGGAGCAATGACGGCAGCTCTAGAGTCTACGGCAACCTTTGTCTCAAGACCCGTACCAACGATCGGAGAATCAGGCCGAATTAAAGGCACACTTTGCCTTTGCATATTTGATCCCATCAATGCACGGTTTGCATCATCATGTTCTAAAAATGGGATGAGGGAAGCCGCAACAGATAAAATCTGATTTGGAGCAACGTCCATGTACTGAACTTGATCAGGTGTTACAATTGGAAAGTCACCTTTTATCCGTGCACGAATGTGCTCACTAGTCAGCATTTCATCCTTGCCCAACTCTTCATCAGACTGGGCAATCATCACGCGATCTTCATCATCAGCTGATAGGTATTTAATTGAATGAGATGCGTATGCATTGCCATTTTTAATTTCTACTTTCCTGTAGGGCGCTTCAATAAAGCCATGTCGGTTCACAATCGCCAACAACGCTAAAGAAGAAATTAATCCAATATTCGGACCCTCAGGTGTTTCAATAGGACAAAGACGGCCATAGTGTGTGTAATGAACATCTCTAACCTCAAAACCCGCACGTTCCCGCGTCAATCCACCGGGCCCTAATGCAGAGATTCGCCGCTTATGCGTAACTTCTGCTAGTGGGTTTGTTTGATCTCCAAATTGAGACATTTGGCTCGTACCAAAGAAAGTGTTTATCACCGTTGTAACCACTCGAGAGTTTATTAGATCCTGAGGTGTAATTGATTCCTGTTCACGCAAATTCATACGTTCATAAATAGTTCGAAGCATCCGACTCAGGGCAACAGAAAATTGGTTGGTTAACTGTTCTCCGATTGATTTAACACGGCGATTTCCTAAATGATCGATGTCATCAGATCCTCTTTCGCCTTTCCGCATATCTACCAGAAAGTTCAACACTTGAACAATATCATCCATCGTTAATACGGTGTCTTCAACCGGTACTTTTAAACCAAATTGTTGATTGAGACGATAACGCCCAACTTCACCCAAATCATATTTTTTGGGATTGAAGAAAATTCTTTCAATGAATTTCTGAGCAGTTTCAAGATTTGGCGGTTCACCGGAACGCAACAATTGATAAACAACGCTTAATGCTTCTTCTGTATTATTTGTCGGGTCTTTAATCATTGTATTTTGAAGCATCATTGAATGAAAGTTTTTGTTTGAGTCTACAACTTCAATTGATTTTATTTTTGCTTTTTTTAATTCATCAATGGATTCTTGACTTAACTCAACTCCACCTTCCATATAGATTTCACCCGTTTGTGTATCGATTATATCCTCAACAACGGTGCAACCAATAGCATTTGAAATGTTTTTCGACCCTAGTTTAAATTCTACAATACATCCGAAAGCGCGGAAAATATCTGCATTGGTTGAATATCCAAGTGCACGCAATAGCATGGTAACCGGAAATTTCCTACGACGATCAATAATTGAAAAAATACAATCATTAATATCTGTTGTAAAGTCAACCCAAGATCCACGAAATGGAATAATTCTTGCTTGATACAATTTCGTCCCATTTGGATGAATAGAACTGTCAAAGAAAACCCCAGGTGAACGCTGCAACTGAGAGACAATTACCCGCTCAGCACCGTTGATAACAAACGTACCCTTAGGAGTCATATTCGGAATGTTTCCAAAGTATACTTCCTGCTCAATGGATTGATCGTATTTACTACGATCATCTTCATTTGTGATATGAAGAATTAAGCGAACTTTTAAAGGCACTGAATATGTCAATCCCCTATCAATACATTCTTCAGGCGTATATTTAGCTAATCCCAAAAAATAGTTTTTATATTCTAGAACATAGTTGCGATGAGAATCCTCGATGGGAAAATAATTTGAGAATACTTCTTCAAGACCGACTTTCAATCTTTCGTCTTCAGGAATGTTTTCCTGAATAAAAGCTTGGAAAGCATCCACCTGAACAGATAAAAGGTCAGGGAATTCTATTTGCGATTTTGTCTTTTCGAACGATTGACGTTCGGCGTACGGATTGGATATGGCAGCCAATTAAGCCTCCATTGTAAAAGTGGAAAAGGACGGAATGTTATCTTTTAAAAAGATCGGTGTTTTTGTCGAATTATTTCAGTTCGACTGAAGCACCGGCTTCTTCGAGTTGCGCTTTTACTTCCTCAGCTTCCGCTTTGGAAACGCCTTCCTTTACTGCCTTTGGGGCACTATCAACTAATTCTTTTGCTTCTTTCAAACCTAAGGCTGTCATTGTGCGAACTGCTTTAATAACACTTATTTTTGATGAACCAGCAGATGTTATTACAACATCAAATTCATCTTTTTCTTCTACCGCAGCTTCTCCGCCACCTGCGGGTGCAGCAGCGACTGCTGCAACGGGGGCTGCAGCGGTTACACCAAATTTTTCTTCAATATCGCTGATTAAATCAGAGATTTCCATCATATTGGCATTTTCAAGGTATGTAAGCACTTGGACTCTCGTAGTATCGGCCATTGTCATAGCTCCTTTTTATTTCTTAATTCGTTTTATGTTCTTTTAAATTACGCAACGCATAACCCACATTAGCCATTGGTGCCTGAATGGTCCGGGCTAATTTGGTCATTGATGAATTCAATAATGCAGCGAGCATCGCCAGCAATTCTTCTTTGGTTGGCATCTCAGCGATGCGTTTTAATTCACTACCATCCAATAAGTCGCCATCAAAATAAATGGCCTTTACTTCTGGTAATTCGTGGTCTTTTGTGAAATTTTTCAGGACCCGGGCGGGACTGGTTGGGTCTTCATAAGATAATGCGATAGCAGTAGGTCCGCTGAGATATTGATCCATACCTTCTAAACCATTGTTCTTTGCAGCCAACTTTAATAACGTATTTTTTGCGACTGTATATTCCACTTCGCTTTTATGAAAATTCCGGCGGAGTTCTGTAATCTCTTCTACATTTAACCCAAGGTATTCTGTAAAATAAATAGCTTTTGCTCTGCTGAGTTTATCGGTTAATACTTCAACCTGTTGAATATTTTTCGTATTTGGCATTTTTTACCTGATAGTTCCTTGATCGACTTTTATACCAGGACCCATTGAAGATGATACACTAATTTTTTTGAAATAAGTTCCTTTCACAGAGGAGGGCTTGGCTTTCATAATAGTATCATAAATCGTTTTTATATTTTCAACTAAGGCCGTTTCTTCAAATGAACTTTTTCCACACTGCGCATGGATAATTCCCGTCTTCTCTACTCTTAGTTCGATTTTTCCTGCTTTTAATTCTTTTACTGCTGCTGTAACATCCATAGTTACCGTTCCACTTTTTGGGTTTGGCATTAATCCTTTTGGACCTAATATCTTTCCCAATTTTCCTAATTCCGGCATCATATCCGGTGTTGCAATAATTTTATCCACGTCATCCCATCCGGCTTTAATTTTTTCCAAGTATGATTTACCAACATAATCTGCACCTGCTTCTTCCGCCTCTTTTTCTTTTGGTCCTTGGGTAACTACTAAAACTTTTATATCTTTACCTGTCCCGTGAGGCAATGATGTAGATACACGAATATTTTGATCTGCATGTCTGGGGTCAACACCTAAATTCATAGCCAGATCAACCGATTCATCGAATTTAGTAAACTTTAATTTTTTAACCATTTTCACCGCATCTTCAAGAGAATATTCTTTCATACGGTCTAAACTATCATTTATTTTTTTTCTATTCTTAGTCATTTTCATTAGCCTTTAACCTCCAATCCCATACTCCGAGCCGTTCCACGAATCATTTCCATCGCCATTTCAATCGAATTGGCATTTAAATCTTCCATCTTTATTTCTGCGATATCTCGTAAATCATTTTCAGTTACTTTTCCCACTTTTTCACTATTTGGTTCGCCCGATCCTTTGGGAACACCTGCTTTTTTCTTAAGCAGCACAGCAGCAGGAGGCGTTTTTGTAATAAAGGAAAAACTTCGATCAACATAAACGGTAATAACCACAGGGATAATCATCCCAGCCTGATCTTGTGTTGATGAGTTGAATGCTTTGCAGAATTCCATAATATTCACACCATGCTGACCCAAGGCCGGTCCAACCGGCGGCGCAGGATTTGCCTGGCCTGCGGGTATTTGAAGCTTAATATAACCTGAAACTTTTTTTGCCATTATTTAGCCTATTTCTCTAATTCAACCTGTAAAAAATCTAACTCGATAGGTGTAGGTCGTCCAAAAATACTGACTGAAACCTTCACTTTTTGTTTATCCTCATTCACGTCATTCACATATCCGGAAAATTCTGCAAATGGGCCATCCGTAACTTTTACTGCATCCCCCACTTTATAAGGAGCGATAACCACTTCACGACCTTCGCGACCTTCTACTTCCCCTAATATTCTTGTTATTTCATCTTCCTTAAGAGCCTGAGGCTCACCCTTAACTCCAACAAAATTCATCACGCCCGAAATGTTTTCCACAATATGGCGTGCAACTTTTGAGTCACTCATATGAATTAAAATATATCCCGGGAAAAAAACTTTATTTTTTATCTTCTTTTTGCCATCTTTCATTTCTATGATTTTTTCGGAAGGCACCAGAATATTCTCAACTTCATCAGACATTCCTTCGTAATCCAACTCAAAAAGGATGTTTTCCCGAACTTTCTTTTCCTTACCGGAAATCACTCTTAGAGTGTACCAATTCATAAGTTAAAGTATTACCTGCATAAGGGTGGCGAGAATTCGGTCAATAAAAAATAGAAATACACTGACCATAATGGAGAACGAAATAACAACAAAGGTTGATCCTTTTAACTCATCCCATTTTGGCCAGGACACTTTGTTCATTTCAAATTTTACGTCGGAAAATATTTGTGTAATTTTGTTCATTCTAACTTAACTAAATCGATTCCTAATTCATTTTTACTTTTACTGCAGGAGTGACAGGAATCGAACCTGCAACCCCCGGTTTTGGAGACCGGTGCTCTACCTAATTGAGCTACACTCCTATGAGATATATTAGCCGAAAAACGACCAAATATTCATAAAGAATCCTACTTGGTCTCTTTGAAGATTACGTGCTTACGCACTACTGGATCGTACTTACGGTATTCGACGCGGTCCGGATGCAATCGTTTACTTTTAGTAACCGTATACCGGTAACCAGTCCCCGCTGTACTCTCCAACTGAATTATCGCCCGTTTGCTATTTCCAGCCATTCGCGTGCCTATTCCGTAATCTCAGTCACCACGCCAGCACCAACCGTATGACCACCCTCGCGA
>JAPYOT010000016.1 GCA_029938045.1 Fidelibacterota bacterium
GCCTTCCATTGGCCCGGCGCTACCCGAAATTCATTCGTCAATATTTCATATACATTTTAAAATATTAGTGTGGAACGAAAATCCATCTAATCTTTCAAACGATGGATGAATTCCTTTCTTGCATTATCCACGATCAAAGATGCTCGTGGCACTCAAAAAATTATGGCTGACCAATAGTCCTTATTTCATAAAACGCCGGGCGATCCGTTTGGCTAATTTATTCAAATTTCCACCGGAACCAGAATTGACCAGAATCGCCACAGTCACATCCTTTTCGGGGTAGTGAATCAACATGGCTCGCCCACCAGTAGAGCCACCACTGTGTCCTACAATTTTATTTCGCCAAAAATCTTTTTGAGTCACCCATCCCAATCCATATTTTGTTGATTTTCCATTTTTTAGTCGTAATGGTTTCTGAAGTTCATTCAATGTTTTTTTAGTTAAAAACTTTGTCTGATTTAATCCATGAATGAAATTAACCATATCAATTGTGGTCCCGACAAAACCACCACCGGCCCATTTATAACTGTTATCCACAAATGGTGCGATGGAGATTTCTCCATTCTTAACTGAATAGAATGATGCGATTGGCGTCAACGTTGAATCCCGATGTTCTGCCATGAGTGTTTCCATCCCCAGTGCTATAAATACCGTATCCTCCATATAGGCCAGGAAATCAATCCCGGAAGCACCTTCCACCACAGCGCTCACCAAATTCCACCCATAACTGCTGTAGCGGAATTTTGTCCCCGGTTCATGGAGTAATGTATCCTGATCAAATATAGACAAGCCACTGGCAATATTCGGATAAAAGGTATTACTGAGCATTTCTTTGCCCCGATAATGTCGGATACCGGCCAAATGTCCCATGGTTTGTCGAGTGGTAATGGGCCATCGTTTTTCTGGAAAGGAGGCCACGTATTGTTGAATGGGTGCATTGAGATCCAGTTTATCCTGATCGATAAGTCGCCCGATGGCAGCAGAGGTGACTGTTTTTGAAACGCTACCAATTCGGAAACGCGTTTGGGGTGTTACTGAAATATTTTTGTCAACATCTGCAAAGCCAAACCCTTCGCTCCAAATAATTTCACCCTCTTTTCCAACAGTTATGGATAGACCGGGCATTTTATGGGTTTTCATGAATTTTTCTATGATTCGTGATGCCCGAGCTTCCGGACCACTTCCTGATGAACTTAACCCGGCAACGGAAAAAATAAAAAGGAGGATTAGGATGTAAATATGCTTCAATTGATTCATAGTGATCCTTTTTTAAGATAATCCGGGATACCAATACTTTCGGGTAAAACTGGATCGGGTATAAGTGTACCTTTTTTTAGTTCGGTAGGCAGAACACCTGCCCAAATTGGGAGGGCATAGTCTGCATCATCGTCCCCGGGCGGGCCGGATCTTATTTTGGCCGATGCTTCTTTTAATGAAATTGAGATGACCGTTGTGGCATCCAATTCTTTTTGATTCGGCTCTCTCACATCATCCCATCGATTGGGAACTAAATGGTCACTTACCACTTTGAGTGCATCCCATTTTTCCTGTGGGTCCTCAACGATTTCACCTTTGCCGAATATAACAACTGAACGATAATTCAATGAATGGTGAAATGCAGAACGAGCCAGAACAATACCGTCTACCAAAGTGATGGTGACACAAATATTATTTTTACCGGGTATGGATTTGAGTAAACGGCTGGCGGCGGATCCATGGATGTATAATGTATCATTGGTGCGTGCATGAATTGTGGGAATGACCACGGGACTACCATTATGATTGATGCCCACATGGCAATAAATCGCTTCGTCAATAATCGGATAAATAATTTCTTTATCATAATGACCTCGTTCTGGGATGCGCCGTACCCGGGTTCGTTCTGTTTTCAGTGTCATAAAGGATTCCTATTTATAATTGTTTATCAATAATTAGAACGGTATTCAATAATACGTTTGCTCCATTGGTAATATCTTCTGGAGAAGAATATTCAGTTGGGGAGTGGCTGATACCTTCTTTACTTGGAATAAATATCATCCCAATTGGACAAATTTGAGTCATTTCTTGAGCATCATGTCCGGCACCGCTTGGTAAATATTTATTAGATAGTTTCAGTTCATCAACTGCTAGATTGATATACCGGCTAATACGACGATCAGCTGGCTGAGGCACAATTGAGATGGTTGGTTCAAATTTAAATGTTGTTTGTGTTTGGCGGGCTATCTTTGCAGAGGCTGTTTTAATCTTCTGGAATATGGAATTGATTTTCTTTCCATCCAGATCACGAATTTCTAAACTGGTTTTCACCAAACCGGGCACCACATTAGGAGCACCGGGGTAGGATTGAATTTTACCCACGGTCGCTACTTGTCGCCCCGGCGTATTTTTGCCTATTTCATGAACAACCTGTACATACTGGGCTGCGGCATATAAGGCATCCTTTCTTTTATCCATGGGGGTGGTTCCTGCATGGTTAGAAAATCCGGTCACAGTTACATCCCATTGCTTGATACCCACAATGCCCTGAACAATTCCAATATCAATATTTTCATCATCTAGAATACCGCCTTGTTCAATGTGGAGTTCCACATAAGCAGCCCAATCACCCTTTGATAATTTGGCAGATTGGATATTGTCTACATTACCGCCGATCTTGTTTATGCCGTCTCGAATGGATAATCCACTGCTTGAGATCAGTTCCAAATCTTTGGATGTAAGTCCGGTAGTCATGACCTTACTTCCGAATAATCCTCCTTCTTCATTTTGAAAAATAATTATAATCAAGGATCGATTCAGGGATACACCTTTTTCAAGGATGGTTTGTGCCACCTCAATGGCAGAGATGGACCCCACATTTCCATCATAATTTCCCCCCTCGGGAACCGAATCGATGTGAGAGCCAATGGCAATGGGAGGGAGGGAATTATTTCCCCCTTTTAAGGTTGCAATGATATTTCCACCCGGATCGATATTGACTTCAAGACCGGCCTTTTTCATTAATTGAATCACATATTTGCGACCACTCAAATCTGCAAGGCTATAGGCAACACGACTGATGCCGCCAAAATCATTTTTTCCATAAATTGATAATTCATCCATATGTGCATTGAGGCGTTCCCCATTCACACGGATTGGATTTTGAGCAATTAAAATTGAAAATAAACTTAGAAACCAAATCGTGACTATTTTACATTGTTGAATCAAAATTCCTCCCATGGATTATATAAGAAGTTAATAGAATTTACACCCTATTTCATGCTTTGATATTTTTCAAAATGGGAAATCTTTTCCAATATTCCAATTCACTAAAATCCATTAACTTCAACGCTTCATGTCAGACAATAAATCTAATAGAAAACGCCTTTTCCTTATAGATGGCTATGCCATGCTGTACCGTGCCCATTTTGCCATGATTCGAAATCCGTTAATTAACAGCAAAGGTATGCACACATCTGCTTTGTTTGGTTTCACTAATCAGGTGTTAAAATTATTACGTAAAGAAAAACCGGATTATCTCATGGCTGCATTTGATTCTGCAGAAAAAACATTTCGCCATAAACGCTATCCTGAGTACAAAGCAACACGTGAAAAGATGCCGGAAGAAATGCAGGATCAACTTCCCTATCTATGGAAATTAATGGAAGCCATGCGTATTCCTACTTTGGTACGACCAGGATTTGAAGCAGATGACATCATCGGCACGTTGGCGAAGCGCGGAGATGAAAATGGGTTTGATGTTTATATCGTCAGTGGTGATAAAGATTTTATGCAGTTGATTAATGACCATATTTTTCTCTATAGACCTTCGGGCCGGCAAATGGATACCAAAATTTATGATCGGGAAGGTGTCATTGAAAAATGGGGACTACCGCCAGAAAAAATAATAGACTTGCTGGGACTCATGGGTGATGCATCCGACAATGTCCCCGGCGTCATGGGTGTGGGTAAAAAAACAGCGGTAAAATTATTGAATGAATATGGCACTCTGGAAAATGCTTTGGATCATGCGGATGAAGTGAAAAATAAACGTGCACGAGAGGGGCTTCAAAATTGCCGTGAAAAAGCACTCCTAAGCCAAGAATTGGTCACGATTGATATCCAAATGGACATTGATGAAGATTTTGAAGCCATGGCTACCAACGGGTTTGATGTGAATGCCATGGATTCTCTATTCCTCGAATTAGAATTTCAAGCATTGCAAACTCAATTAAATGCATTCCATGGAGAAGTACCCACCCAGGAGGATCGGCCGGAAAAGGATTACAAAGCATTATTAACACTCGATGAATTAAGATCATTTATCAATGGATTGAAAAAAGGGAAATGGTTGTCCTTTGACTTAGAGACCACTTCTGTTTATCCAATGCAATGTGATATCGTTGGGTTTTCATTTTCAACAAAAGCGGATACGGGCGTTTACATACCCATTCAATATAAAGAAAAAGAAGCAGAGCTTTTTGATGATGTACTCAATTCTGTTTTATCCATCATTAAACCCATGTTAGAAGATCCATCCATCCCAAAAACGGGGCAGAATGTAAAATTTGATGCACTGATTCTGAAACGACATGGAATTGACGTGAAGGGCATTCAGTTCGATACCTTGGTGGCTGCCCATTTATTGAAACCGGAATCCAGATCATTAAAGTTGGATAACCTCAGTATGGAAAAGTTGAACTATCGTATGGTTCCCATAGAGGATTTGATTGGCAAGGGACGGAATCAAATTACCATGGCAGAAGTTGAATTAGATAAATGCACATTTTACGCAGCAGAAGATGCGGATGTTGCACTTCAGCTTACCTATATCTACGAAAAAGAAATGAAAGAAAAAGGGATTGATCAATTCTTTTACGATGTTGAATTGCCATTGCTGCCAGTACTCCTGGAAATGGAATTTATGGGAATGTTTGTTGACGGTGAAATGTTGGCATCCATGTCTGAAGAATTGGGGAAGAAGATTGACAGTCTTGTGGCTGATATTAAAAAGGAAGCTGGGACTGAATTCAATGTGAATTCAACGCAACAGCTAGCAAACATTTTATTTGATATAAAAGGATTGCCGGAAATTAAAAAAAGATCTACGGCTGAAAATATTCTCCAAAGATTAAAAAGCGAGAATCCAATTCCCGGGCTCGTTCTTGAATATCGAAAATTAAATAAACTCAAAAACACCTATGTAGATGCTTTACCAGCATTAATCCATCCCGAGACCAAACGGATACATTCTACGTTTAATCAAACGATCGCATCCACGGGCCGATTATCCTCCAGTAATCCAAATTTCCAGAATATTCCCATTCGCACCGAGGAAGGAAGAGAAATTCGGAAAGCATTTCGAACCGAAAATAATGGATGGCAAATATTTTCAGCCGATTATTCTCAAATTGAGCTTCGAATAATGGCACACCTTTCAAAAGATAAAGCATTGGTGGATGCATTTAACAAAGGCGAAGATATCCACACACGAACAGCAGCGGACGTGTTTAATATATCCATGGAAGATGTTATCCCGGAAATGCGCCGGACGGCAAAAATTGTTAATTTTGGATTACTGTATGGTGCGGGACCATTCCGGATGAGCCAGGAATTGGGCATTCCTCAAAAAGAAGCCAAAGCCATTATTGAAGCATATTTTGAACGATATTCCGGTATTAAGAATTATATTGAATCCACAGTAGAAAAAGCCAGGGAATTCCAATATGTAGAAACCATGCTGGGTCGCCGCCGCCCAGTTTGGGATATTGACAGTACCAATCATCTTCATCGGGAGGCAGCTAAGCGCATGGCAATCAATATGCCGATTCAGGGAACCAATGCAGAAATGATAAAAATAGCCATGGTTGCCATCCAGAAAAAAATTGAATATGAACATATGGAATCCAAAATGGTGCTTCAAGTTCATGATGAATTGGTATTTGAAGTACCAGAAGCTGAATTGGACCCTTTAAAATCACTGGTCATTGTTGAAATGGAAAGCGCTTTACCATTATCCGTTCCCATTGTGGTGGATTGCGGCCATGGAAAATCCTGGTTTGAGGCCCATTAATGGAAGCAAGCATCACACTTAAAAAGGTCGGAAAATTAATCGGAGATAAAACCATTTTGGCCAGCTTAACGTTTGGAATAGAACGGGGATCGCTGGTAGCCATTATTGGTGACAACGAAGCGGGAAAATCCATGCTGTTAAAAGTGATTTCCGGCGTTGAAAATCAGGAGTTTGGCAATGTTTATATCAATGGATTGGATTTAAGGAAACGCCGATTATCAGTCATTTCATCCATAGGGTTTGTCCCTCATGAAATTGATCTTGATCCCTGGCTAACGCTGGAACAAAACGTTCGATTTATGGGACTTATGTATGGGGTGGATATTGAAACATTAAATACACGGATGATCCAATTGGCTCGAGATTTTCATATAATTCCCCATCTTAAAAGGATGGTGCAGGATATTTCTCCGGGGATCATAAAAAAAGGAATGATTCTTCGGGCTCTGATTCATGATCCTGATATTTTAATTATGGATGAACCGACGGCATTTATGGATGCAGAATCTTATCGACAGACATGGGATTTTCTGCTCCGATTAAAAGGCAAAAAAACCATGTTGTATGTGAGCCAAACACTCTCTGAGGTAGAGGAAGCTCATGATCGTATTCTGGTATTGGAAGATGGAAAAATAACATTGGATGGAAGTTTGGACAAACTATTAGGGAGTACCTTTGATTATCATCAATTTCAAATTGAATTTGAAGAACTGTCTGATGATTTATTTGAAAAATTATCTAATGTCCCCAAAGTGAAAAATCCATCTCGCATTGGGAACAGTATCCATTTTTATGGTCGTGAAAGAAATGTATTCTTTGCCGTATTAAATGCAGCGGCCTCATCGGTGATGAAGGATATCAGCGTTAATAAACTGGGACTTCAAGATTTAATGGATGCTAAATTTGCAAGGGATGGTATTCATTGATTAAGGCATTATTTTTCCGAAGATTATGGCTCATGGGTCACCGTCCAATGATGACATTTTCATTTATGGTCATTTTACCGTTATTGCTGCATATATCCATTACGATGGTCATGAAAAATATTTTGGTTCGTTCTTTGGATCAAATTCCTTATGAATTATGGATTTTTCCGGGCATCATTTTAATCATTGCATCCATGTCAACATTTTCCATGATTTACAGAGATTTATTTGATTTACGTATTCATAAGAAATCATTTTTACCCATGACGTTGGCACCCTATTCAAAGACACAGCTCATTTTGGGTTTTCTCATTACATCAATTGTTGAAACAACTGTATATGTCATTGTTGCTATGGCCGTTCTTACCGTTTTTCTTCCGACACCATTCCATATTTCCACTTATTTTATTATTTTGATTTTTACATTTTTTTATACATTTATTATTGGAAATATAATCATTACCTTTTCGGTGGTAACGGATAGAATTTCAATTTATTTATCCATTTTATTAACCATGTTTCTCATTATTTTATTTGGAACAGGGATCCTGGTCGAATTTGAATTTTATCCCAAGACGATTGGAATCATTTTATCAAATTTTCCCCTCAGCATGTTTTTATCCAGTTTAAGAGAATTAATTTTTTTCAATCGAATTGATTGGCTTCAAATATTCATTCCCATTATGGTGGCAATAGGTTGGACATGGGTGAATGGCTATTTGCTCAAAAGGAAATTAAAACAATGAAAGCGTATTTGTCAGGTGCCATGGAATTTTCCAAGGATGAGGGTGCGGCCTGGCGGGTGACAATGACACAGTGGTTAGATAAACACTTGGGACATACAGTCTATAATCCAGTAATAGAATCTGAGGATTTGGTAAAAGAATATGGTGCTGAATCTTATCGCGAATGGAAAAAAAACGATATCCATAAATATTCAGATTTTATGCGTGTATGTGTGGATAGAGATATTGATATTGTACGGAATAAAATGGATTATCTTATTTGTCTATGGGATGAAAGTGTTCTCAAAGGTGCGGGAACCCATGCGGAGGTGACTATCGCATATGAATGTGGTAAACCGGTTTATCTTATTAATAAACTTCCCACGATAGATTTAAGTGGATGGATTATGGCTTGTAGTACAGAAATATTTTCTGATTTTGACGCATTAAAAATATGTTTAAACAATCAATATTCTTCTGACAAGATTTGAGTATTAATCATGGTGGGTCCAAAAGCAATCATTCATCTTGATCGACTCAAATCGAACCTTGATTTGATCAGAAAACAGGTTAATGATAAACCAATCATGGCAGTGGTGAAAGCGAACGGATATGGTCACGGTGGCGTTGCCTGTGCCAAAGCGTTAGAAACACAAGGATGTGAGTTTTTTGCCGTTTTTACTATGGATGAAGGAATTGAACTTCGCCAGGCAGGTGTTGAGTCAAATGTACTGGTTTTTAGCCGAATAGATGCTTCCAGACTTCAGGAAGCTGTTGATCATCAGTTAACTTTAAATTTATGTAATGAGTTAGATATATCTACCTTAACTCATTTTTTCAACGGAAAGGGTGTTTGTCCAAAAGTACATCTAAAAGTGGATACAGGAATGACACGACTGGGGATTGATGTTGATGATGCAGAAAAAATAATTACCCAATTAATAGCCCATCCTGAAATTCCATGCGAAGGAATTTATTCACATTTTGCCACTGCTGATGAAGGGGATTTATCTTTCGCCCGTGAACAGGAATTGAAGTTTAAATTGGTTTTGGAAACGGCAAATAAAATTGGCTTTACATTTAAATATATTCATTTTTCAAATAGTGGTGCTGCAATAAATTTAGATCAAAGTATATTTAACATGGTTCGGATTGGGATGATGCTTTACGGTGCATTTCCTTCTCTGGAGGTCCCGATGGATATTCCCCTCAAGCCCGTCATGGAATTTAGAGCCTCCATCGTCAATGTTCGGAATGTACCTACGGGAACACCGGTGAGTTATGGTGGCGTATTTACCACAAAATCTGAATCAAATATTGGCGTCATTCAATGTGGTTTTGCTGATGGCATTCCCCGCCCATGGTACCAGAATGGGCATATTATGTTTAACGGAAATAAATATAACATCGCCGGACGCATTTGCATGGACCAGTTTATGGTTGATTTTAAAGAAGTTGAACCCAATGTTGGTGAAGAGGTGCTTATCATGGGCGATGGAGACGGTGGAAGTATCCGAATGGAAGAAATAGCCGAAACCATTGATTCAACTCCCTATGTAATTGCTACAGGAATTGGTGGCAGAACTCAGCGAATCTATCAAAATTAATTCACATAAATCGTATTAGATTTCACAGGCAATGATCCGAGAAAACCATATCAGTCCACAACTAATAAAAGCTTTTTTATGGCTTTCATTACTTACAGGACAGCAATTTAATCATAGCGTTGTCATGCCTGTTCCTGATTTATCATTTCATCCTTCTATCTTTTACGGCCTGGATATTTTAGAACAAATGGATTTCAAACCACTCTATGGGAAAACCATTGGCGTATTTACCAATCAAACAGCGGTGAATCGTCAGGGAACACATCTCCTTGATCTATTAAAAGCACATCCCAAGATTGATGTGGAAATTATTTTTCTTCCCCAATATGGTCTATTCGCAAACCAAAATGAACGATTTAAAATGCAGGGGAATCAGAAATATGATCCCATATACAACGCACGGATTGTTGAAGTATTTGGACGGAATGTGAAACCGCCTGAATGGTCCATGCGCGGGTTGGATTTAATTCTAATTGATATTCAGGATACGGGTGTTCGCTATTCAACCTATGTGGCGACCATGACGAAAATATTAGAAGTAGCCAGTGAATGGAATATGCCAGTGATGGTGTTAGATCGTCCAAATCCTTTGAGAGGGGATCGATTAGACGGGCCAGTAGTTCGTCCTCAATTTCAATCATTGGAGGGATACCATTTGATCCCAATCCGTCATGGAATGACTCTGGGGGAACTGGCGATTATGGCCAATGAAATGGGATGGATCAAAGATTTAAAGCGCGCCAATTTAACCGTAATTCCCATGGCAAACTGGAAGCGCTCCTACTGGCTGGATAAATCTGGGCATCCTTGGATCATCCCCCAACCAAAAATTAAAACGATTCGAACCAATTTGGCCTATGTGGGATTTGGATTACTGGAAGGAACAAATTTAAATGACGGCAGCGGCACCGATCGTCCCTATATGCGTGCCGGCGCCCCGTGGCTATCCGGATATCATTTAGCTGAAAAATTAATTTCATTGAAATTACCCGGAGTTGAATTTCGTGTCGTTGAATATATTCCACGCAAAAAAGATGAAGATAAAACAATTCCCTTGCACGTAAATAAAGTCTGCAATGGCGTGGATATTATTATTACCGATCCAAACCGATTTGATCCATTAGCCACGGCTACGGCCATAATTATTTTGGTAAATCAATTATACCCCCGAGAGTTCCGATGGGATGAATTGAACCGAATTGATATGTTGTTTGGCCACAGCCAACTACGTATTTTTTCGGCCCAGGGGAAACCAGCCAATTATTTGCCGCCACTCTGGCTGAAGGATATATTGAAATTCAATGAGTTCCGCCAAGCTTTTCTGCTCTATCAATAAATAATGATCCGAATCGTTCTTTCTCTTTTTTTATTACAATATACTTTTTCCGTTTCCCAAACACATTTTACTATACCTCAAAATGTATGGCGAATCAGCATTCAAAATGAAAATTCTACTGGAAATTGGAAGGGACATGATGGTCAAAATGGTTGGCAGGATTATACATATAGTGTGGAAAATTTAGACTATGTTATATCTCAAGAATGGAAAAGAAATATTACATCTCAAACTTTGTTAATTGAATACGGGTTTACGGATAAGGCCACTTTTATTCTAACCATTCCCAAACTGAAAAAATTTAAACAGACCCATTCCTGGTCTATAGCAGATGATACGACCCAATCTCCTATGGACCAGCTTATGACCCAATATTTCCCAGCGACAAAATCGAATACAGGAATGAGTGATGTCGCTATGGGGATGAATATATTATTTTTAGGTAATCCAGCATGGCGTGGTGGACAGAATAAATATTCGGTATATGGCGGGATTGATATAACTCTGCCATTTGGTGAACGGCTGAAAAAATATAATGTAAAAGATGTGGATGATAATGGAATACCACATCAATTTAAACAACTGCCCATTGGGAATGGGCTCACCCAGTGGCGAATCAAAGCATTTGGGGAATTGTATCGAAAGGTCAGGGGAAGATTGATTAATATCAATTGGTCCGTGCATATGTCATCATTTAGTCGAGAAATTATTAATCCACCTATTTCATTTTTATGGATTGAAAATGCCGATACTGATTCCATTTCCCGTGCCATCGGGGAGTCAGTGCTGTATGAACAAGGTGGACAGGTCTTTGGTGCGATCCAGGGTCAATTAGAAATTTGGCCAAAACGATTGTTTTTTTCCGCCGGGATGGATTGGATGTTTTCAGGGCGTGATCAATATGTTTCTAACAGCGATGTGTGGAATGAATGGATGGTTAAACGAAACAATTTTGATACGCAAAAAATAATGGCGACTCAAGTGTTGAAAATAAATTTATTAAATGTGGATCCATTTAATCAGATGGGCCCCATTCCTTTTGAGCTGGAAGTAGGCGTCCGTTGGTTCGTTCCGCTCTTAACCTACCATAGCTACGGGAATACATCTTCTTGGATTCGAATCAGTTCATATTTTCAAGCATGGTAGGTATATTCATTATCATATGAGGAAGCCAATTGATTGATTCAAGAAAATCTATATGGGCCTGGTCGTTCTACGATTGGGCTAATAGTGCTTTTGCAACAACTGTCATGGCAGGATTTTTCCCTGTTTTCTTTAAGGAATATTGGTCCAACACTGATAGCGTAACCTTAAGCACATGGTATCTTGGACTTGCAAACTCCGTTGCGTCCATTATTGTGGCTGTTTTAGCTCCTTTCCTTGGAGCCATTGCCGATAGAGGTACAGCAAAAAAGAAATTTTTAATTACCTTTGCTTTTTTAGGAATACTAGGCACTGGCGCTCTATGGATGGTGAAACAAGGTGATTGGCAATTAGCTATATTATTATATGTGATTGGCTCCATTGGTTATGCTGGGGGAAATATTTTTTATGATTCACTCCTACCGGGTGTGGCATCAAAGAAAAAGATCGATTATGCTTCTTCACTGGGATTTTCCATTGGTTATATAGGGGGTGGAATACTTTTTTTGGTGAATGTACTCATGTACCAATATCCTGAAATGTTCGGAATTGCCAACGGTGCAATTGCCATACGATTATCTTTTATTTCTGTGGCGGTTTGGTGGGCAATATTTTCCATTCCAATCATCTTTTTTGTGGAAGAGCCCAAAATTCATGAACCCATTGGAATTGGTTCGGCAATCGGTGCGGGATGGCGCCAGTTAATCAATACAATCTATGATATTAAACATTTACATGTGGTTGGCACCTTCTTACTGGCCTATTGGTTATATATTGATGGGGTAGATACAATTATTAAAATGGCCGTGGATTATGGCAGTAGTCTTGGGTTTTCATCCAGTTCACTCATTACTGCTTTATTATTGGTCCAGTTTATCGCATTCCCTGCCACACTGGGTTATTATTGGTTTGCATCAAAAATTGGTATTAAAAAGGCTATTCATGTGGCCATTATAGCATATATGATTATCACTATTTTTGGCGTATTTATGACAGAGCAATGGCATTTTTATACATTGGCAATTATGATTGCGTGTTTTCAAGGAGGAATTCAGGCGCTCAGTAGATCCATGTATTCTCGTATTATTCCGAAGGAAAAATCAGCGGAATTTTTTGGATTCTATAATATGCTTGGAAAATTTGCAGCTATCATTGGTCCACCCTTAATGGGATTTATAGGATTAATGACTGGGAATCCAAGAATGGGAATTTTATCCCTGGTCATACTCTTTTTATTCGGTGGTTTTATCTTAACAAAAGTGGATATTGATGACGGTGAACGTATGGCAAAGGAATATTTATCAAAGAAATAAAAAAAATGCTTGAAATAAATAACAACTTAAGGATAAACTTTTTCCATGAAGCCCCGCAGGTGTGGCGTGCTCTTCAGGGAAAAAAGTTTTTTCTCGAGGGTGTATTTGCGGGGCTTTTTATTTATGGTGTCTTGAACTTTGTATAATTGAAAGGAATAAGTAAAATGCCGACAGTTTCAGCTAAATATTCACAATTTGTTATGCCTGACCATATTAACGTGGTGGGCACTCTTTTTGGTGGCCAAATGATCGCTTGGGTTGATTTGGCTGCGGCGAAGGTTTCCCACCGGTTTTTAAAAGGTGCCGATGTAGATGGTGCCGTAACACGCACAATTGATAAAGTTGAATTCAAGCAACCGGTCTATTTGGGAGATTGGGTGAATTTTACTGCAACTATCATCGGGGCAGGTAAAACATCTTTCAAAATTAAAGTGGATGCCTATGCAGAAGGAAGAAATTCTGAACCACGATTGGCATGTATTGCAACTATAGTTATGGTTTCGGTAAAAAAAGATGAAGATGGGAATTATAAGAAAACACCTCATGGAAAATCCTGCTAAACTTTTTCTACCTATTTATTTAATAATATGTCTTTCATTTGGATTTTCTCAAGAAGATTCAACGGCGGTTGATTCAAATATATCAGTAAAAAAAGCTCAGGAATCAGAAACAGTGAACATCATTGCAACTGTCAATCCGATTGAAGTAACACCTACGGCCTTTCGTTTTAGCATTTATCCTCGGAACCACCCGGCAGAACCTTTTATGCGGAAATTATTTTTCCCCGGTGAACCTATCCAGATTATTCTTCCAGTAAATATATTAAATACGGATACACTTGGGAATATTGCAAAAATGGAACCACTTGGGGATGCCTATGATATTCAATACCGAATGTTCAATAAAGAAGGTAGTGGTGAAATCAAATTAGCCCAATTTGATATTCTCGTTCCGGCAGATATAATGAAACTCAACGTTGTGGATAAAACATCTGGCAATCCTATCCCCAATTGCCATATACGTGTTTCCCAATATGGTGAAACTCTTTCTATGGCTGAAGCAGACACTAGTGGGTATACTTCCGTTAGAGTTCCCATAAAGCGGAATAAGGAGGAACCGGTTTTACTATCCATCAATACGGATGGTCAGTTTCCAACATGGAAAGGTAGTATTGTCGTGCCGGAGGGTGATTCTGAAAGGACAGTCAAAATATCGCCAATAAAACTGGATACAGGTGAATCAATTTATGAAGTTATTGATGAACTGGTTCCATTTAGAGAAGGGCCTGAAAATGGATCAACTGTATTATTTCTGCTGAATGAAGGCGACCAATTGGTGATATCTAAGGTGGCAGGGGATCGGTTATTCGGCCGTGCTCGGATCTATTTGGACAATCAAAGTAAATATCAGAATGTGAATGGTTGGATTTTGGGAAAACATGTTTGCCTGAAGGATAATTAGGCTTTAATCTTTTACCCATTTTAAAACCTAAACTGCATATATAATCTCATTAATAAATTCAAAATGTATCCCAAGGAGGATTCGTGAATGTAAAAGTTTTTAACCCGCCGTCAACATTTTCAACCAATGCCCATGTGAAAAGCATGGATCAATATCAAAGAAAATATGATAAATCCATTGGGGATCGGAATGCATTCTGGGCAGAAGAAGCTGAACGAATTTCATGGTATAAAAAATGGGATTCTGTAGGTGAATTCGATTATGTGAATGCAAATATCAAATGGTTTGAAGGTGGCAAATTAAATGTGAGTTATAATTGCTTGGACCGTCATGTAGAAGCTGGGAACGGCAACAGGACAGCATTAATTTGGGAAGGAAACAACCCGGAAGAGGATAGCCATTTCACATATGCAGAATTACTGAAGAGGGTCCAGCGGTTTGCCAATGTGCTCAAAGGATTGGGTGTAGAAAAGGGTGATCGCGTTTGTATGTACATGCAGATGGTGCCCCAACTACCCGTGGCCATGCTGGCCTGCGCGCGGATAGGCGCAGTGCATTCAATTGTTTTTGGCGCATTCAGTCCCGATTCCCTGAGAGATCGGATTAACGATTCTGCATGTAAAATTTTAATTACTCAGGACACGGGTGTCCGCGGGACGAAACAGAATATTCCCATGAAATCCAATGCGGATAAAGCGGTAGCCCAAACGCCATCAATTGAACATGTTCTTGTGGTTCAAAGAACCGGAGAACCGGTGGATATGGTTGAAGAACGGGATGTGTGGTGGCAGGAAGCAATGTCCAAAGCTGATCCAGAATGTGCCCCGGTTGAAATGGATTCGGAAGATCCATTATTTATATTATATACGTCCGGTTCTACGGGGAAACCCAAGGGTGTGCTTCATACCACTGGGGGGTATTTGGTTTATGCCAATTACACATTTGAACAGATATTTGACTATAAAAAAGACGATATTTATTGGTGTACAGCAGATATTGGCTGGATTACAGGCCATTCGTACATCGTCTATGGTCCCATGTCTTGTGGTGCCACCTCCATCATGTTTGAGGGGGTGCCAAATTTCCCCGATTTCGGCCGATTCTGGGAAGTGGTTGACAAACATCAGGTCACGCTTTTTTATACGGCCCCAACCGCCCTTCGGGCCTTAATGAAAGAAGGAAATTCCTGGGTTGAAAAACATGATTTATCTTCTCTTCGACTTTTAGGTACAGTGGGCGAAACTATTAAAGAACCGGAATGGATGTGGTATCATTCTATCGTCGGAAATGAAAAATGTCCCATTATTGATACATGGTGGCAAACAGAAACAGGCGGTATAATGATGACGCCACTTCCCGGAGCTACCCCAACAAAACCCGGATCAGCTACATTTCCATTTTATGGAATTGAACCTGTTTTGCTTACAGAATCTGGAGAAGAAATTCAAGGAAACGATGTATCCGGATTATTGGCAATGAAGGCATCCTGGCCGGGGCAAATGCGCTCAATTTATGGCGATCATGATCGTTTTGTAGAAACGTACTTTTCCCAATTTCCGGGGTACTATTTTACGGGGGACGGTGCCCGTCGGGATGAAGATGGATATTATTGGATTACGGGACGGGTGGACGATGTACTCAACGTGTCCGGACATAGAATTGGTTCAGCAGAAGTAGAAGGTGGTATCGGTAAAGCAAATGGAGTAGCAGAGGCGGCTGTTGTTGGATATCCTCATGATATTAAAGGGGTGGGGATTTATGCTTTTGTGACCCTTATGACCGGGGTCGAGCCTTCTGATTTAATCATTAATGATATTCGGGAAACCGTTTCCACTGAAATAGGTCCTCACGCGAAGCCTGATAAAATTCAGTTTACACCTGCTTTACCCAAAACGCGTTCGGGAAAGATCATGCGGCGCATATTAAGAAAGATCGCTGAAGGTGATCTGGATAATATGGGAGATACTTCCACATTAGCAGATCCGTCCGTGGTAGAAAACCTCGTATCCGGCGCAGTTTAAGAGTTTAAATCCATACGTCATTTTCTGCGGTGAGTTCACCGCCAGAATCACCGGTATTCACAACATCTTTTGGTTCAAGGAGCATTATTTTGCATTCATTTTCTGCGGACGGTTTATGTTCAACGCCCCTGGGAACGACAACCATTTCGCCCTTTTTTAAAACCACATGCCTATCTCGGAATTCAATCGTGAGTTCTCCATCAATCACGATGAATGTTTCGTCCGTATCGTCATGGGAATGCCAAACGAATTCACCCTCAACTTTAGCCAATTTAAATTGGTAATCATTCATTTCAGCGATCACTTTTGGGGACCAGTGGTCAGAGAAGAGGTTAAACTTTTCAGTAATATTTATGGAATGGGCTGCCATTAGCTAACCTTTGTGGCAGCTGTTGTAAACGGAACTGGGTTCTGCATGGCCCAAATGGCAGGGCAGCGTTCATCGGTTAATTCTTTTACCCTTTGAATATCTACATCCGATGCATCACTTTTAATCTTTACATTAAATTCAAACCCGGTCATGGGAGGGAAATCTCCTACACCTAAAGCTGTCCGGAAATCCACACCAAGTTTCAATGAAATGGTCATTGCATCCAATGTGACACCGGCCATAGCTGCCTGTGTGGCAAAGGTGGATCCGTAGCAGGACATGGCACCATAGAAGCAGTAGGTAAGGGCAGAGGGGGCCCGGCCCTCACCGCCAAGAAAGGGTGGAAAGTCAGCATTAAGGGTCAACTCCCCCTGGGGGAATTGTACATCACCTGAAAATTGAACCTGGTCTGAATTGGTGTGCCAGGTGCCCTCAAAATTAAAATCCAATTGGGCTGCCGAAGCATCATCTTGGCATTGCTCTACCATGGTATTGATTTGTTTAATTCTTACGTTATGCATGAGATTTCCTTTTTCAGTTGGGTGAAAACTAAGTGAAAAAGATCACCGAAACAAAGGCACCAAGGCTTGATTTTGAATTAATTCAAATTGAAACTCCCGAATATTTATTCTTGTATTTATTGTTTCCATATTTGATAATGGGAATGGATAAGCTAATTTTATTGATACTTAAAGTGTAATTCATTCAAAATTCGAGGATAACGATGGCACATCTTTCAAAAATAAAGCACAGTTCAGGCGATTGGCAGAAAATAAAGTCCCATGCGGTTGCGGTGGGTATTTATGATGATTTAAAAATCTCTCGACAATTTCAAGGCGTTAATCGAGAACTGGGAAGGGGACTGTCTAATATGCTTGTGGCCAATCTCATCAAAGGAAAATCGGGCGAAGTCAAAACAGTCGTGGGTAAAAAGGGTGCCATTGCTTTTATATTTGGTCTCGGTCATAGGGGGGAGCTCAATGCAGAAACTTTGCGCAAAGCCGGCGGCGGTGTATCCAAAGCCTGTAATACGAATAAAATAAAGTCAGTTTCTTTCCTCGTGCCCGTAGATGCCAAAGATGATTACATGTCTCAGGCAACGGCAGAAGGCCTTGTGCTGGGCAGTTACCAATTTAATGAATTCAAAACCACCGATCACGATCCATTTGAAATGAAAGATGCCACGATAGTTGGTGGGAATAAAAAATCGGTGGAAAAAGGGACTATAATCGCCAATGGGGTTTGCCTTGCCAGAAATGTTGAAAACAGACCTGGAAATATCGCAACACCATCCCATTTGGCAGAAAATGCCAAGGCCATTGGGAAGGCCGGCGGTATGAAAGTGACTGTATTTGATCGAGAAAAGTTTACCAAAATGGGGATGGGCGCTTTAGCCGGTGTTGCCTCCGGTACAGACGTTCCACCTAAATTCATTATTATGGAATATATGGGTGGGCCAAAGAAACAAAAACCGAAATTATTGGTAGGAAAAGGACTCACATTTGATAGCGGTGGTATCTCAATCAAACCATCGGCCAAAATGGATGAAATGAAATATGATATGTGTGGTTCCGGTGTGGTTTTGGGTGTGATGAAAGCGGTTGCGGAACTGAAACCCAAAATGAATATTATAGGGATTATTCCATCTACAGAAAATATGAGTGGAGATAAGGCCTACCGTCCAGGAGATGTACTCACAGCCTATAATGGAAAAACCATCGAAGTATTAAATACGGATGCAGAAGGCCGGCTTATTCTCGCTGATGCATTGTCTTACGCATCCAAACATTACGATCCGGAATATATGATTGATTTTGCCACACTTACTGGCGCCGTGGTGGTGGCCCTGGGTCATGTAGCCACGGGAATCATGGGCACGGATAAAGCGCTGGTGGGTGCCATCAAATCATCTTCAAAAACCACTGCAGAAAAAGTGTGGGAATTCCCCCTTTGGGATGAATATTTGGAACAGGTGAAATCCAAGATAGCTGATGTAAAAAATGTGGGCGCACCCATGCAGGCCGGCTCCATTGCCGGCGGCGCATTCTTGAAAGCATTTGTAGGCGAAGATATTCCCTGGTGCCACTTTGATATAGCGGGCACGGCTTGGGGAGATAAGGATCTGCCTTACCAAAATAAAGGGACGGCCACGGGAGAGGTGATTCGCCTGGTTATAGATTTATTGGGTATCTAATGGCCGGTTGTCCATCCAGAGAGGAAGCGCTTGAACTGCTTCACGAATACACCAAAACCGATAGTTTGAGACGGCATGCATTGGGTGTGGAACAGGCAATGCGAAAAATGGCTGAAAAATATAATGGTGACCCGGATGAATGGGGATTAGCAGGACTCATGCATGATTTTGATTATGAGAAATATCCATCTATGGAAGAGCATCCCTTTCGCGGGAATGAAATCCTGAAAGAAAAAGGATACCCTGAATCCATCACCCGCGCTATTATGGGCCATGCGACCTATTCTGGAATTCCCAGGGACACAGATATGGCCAAAGCCCTTTTTGCGGTGGATGAATTGACCGGATTCATTTTTGCCGTAACTTATGTACGTCCGTCTAAGTCTATTTTTGAAGTGAAGCCTAAATCCGTGAAAAAGAAACTAAAACAAAAGTCTTTCGCCGCGTCCGTTTTAAGGGAAGATATTTTTCAAAGTATCGAAGAACTTGAGGTTGACATGACAGAACACATCCAATTCGTGATTGATGCTTTAAAAGAAAAAGCGGACGTTTTAGGATTGAAGGGAAGTATAGAAACAGCATGACATTTATATCTGGCATTATTTTATTTTTGGTTGGTTTTGCAGCGGGCGCAGGTATTGTTTGGTTTTTGCGCCAAAAAGAAATTGATGCAGCACAATCCAGCAGAGATCAGCTTAAAGCAGAATTTGGTGATTTATCTAAAAAGGCATTGGATCAGAATCTGGATACATTTTTAAAATTGGCCGAAAACAAATTTGGAGAATTACTCAAATCATCTGACTCCCAAATGGATGAAAAGAAAAAGTTAATTGATTCAAGTTTGGATGGAATGAAAAAACAATTGGAAGGGTTGAATAAGCAAACGGCAGAACTCACCGGGCAAATGGTTGAGTCTAAAAAAGGTATCACTGAACTGTCTGATACAACCTCTCAATTACGGCAAATTCTTTCCAGTTCCCAAGCAAGGGGGCAATGGGGCGAACGTATGGTAGAAGATATTCTTGCGTTCATCGGATTGACGGAAGGGATTAATTACGAGAAACAAACCCAGGAAGGATCAGATCGTCCAGATTTCAAGTTTAATCTTCCCGACGGAAAACATGTTAATATGGATGTGAAGTTTCCCCTAAGTCATTATGAAAGATTTCTTGCTTCAGATAATGAATCTGAACAGGAAAATGAAAAGAAAGCATTTTTGAAAGATGTTAGAGACCACGTAAAGGCAATTTCAAAACGCTCATACATTGATCCCAATGCCGGTACAGTGGATTATGTACTTATGTTTATCCCGAATGAAAGTATTTATTCATTTTTGAACCAGGAGGATCACGAACTTATCGATTTTTCCTTGGGTAAAAAAATATTGCTGTGCTCTCCGGTCACATTATATGCAATCTTGTCCCTCATCCGTCAAGCAGTTTCAAATTTTCATATGGAGCAACGGGCAGGGGAGATTCAGAAACTGGTGGTAACATTCAAGGAGCAATGGGAAAAATTCATTGAGAAACTGGATGCATTGGGAAAAACGTTAGGAACGGTTTCTAATCATTACGAGGAACTGGCTGGGAAGCGTCGCCGGGGATTGGAAAAGCCCATGGATAAGATTGACGAACTCCAACTTGGGCAGGGAGATCAACCTAAGGAATTAGAAGAATGAAGAAATTTTTATCTTTTATCCTTTTATCTTATATCTTGTCTTCCTGTGTGGGGCCACCTGACCCGGATCATGGATTGGTGGAGAATCTTCCTGTTGTAATCAATACGCCATCTGCATTTTCGTTCAGTGTACGCGGCGATAATTTCACATTAGATGAAGCCATTGATCTTTCATTCAATTTGCAGGCAGGGAAATCAGTGGCATCTACATTGATAGTTACTGATTGGAAAGGAAAGGATACCACCTATGTCAACCTTGAAGATGTAAATGGTAGTCTAATATATAAATATACAGTGACAGGTAATGGAACAGCCATTGATCAATCGGCTACAACTGCGCCTAAAAAAGCGCTCATAAAAGGGAGTAAATTCACAGGAATAATCGCCTGGACTGTCACGGCTAATTAATTTTCGATGATGTAAGTTCCTTTTAAGACTTTAAATCCTTTATTGGACCAATAGGCCAGTTTGGGTTCTCTCCCTTTTCCACCTAATATTGAAGCACAGCCAACGTCGCCATTTTTATTTACAGCGATAATTTTGTCATTGAAATTGACTTTGTCTCTACCACCGTTGATATAAATAATTCGTTCGCACAAGGCTTCACAGGCTTCCTGGGGGGATTTACCTGCACGCATTTGTTCAACCACAAAAAAGGAGCCGCAGGTACGAAGAATTTCTTCTCCACGACCTGTGGCACCGACCGCTCCGACCTCATTATCCAGATACAACCCGGCACCAATAATAGGCGAATCACCGATCCTGCCGGGAATTTTCCATGCCATTCCACTGGTAGTGGTGATACCTGCAATGTCACCTGCACTGTCTATGGCTAATACATTGATGGTTCCGGTGGATCGCTCTGAATCGTAATTACCATCAGTAGGGGGAAACCAATCATCTTTATCCGATAAATTCTCTTTCCATCGCAGCCAACTTTTTCTTGACCGTTCCGTTAAAAGATTTTCAACTTTAAAACCATGGGCCTTGGCAAAATTCTGGGCACCCTTACCCACAATATGGATATGATCGGTTCGTTCCATGACAAGGCGCGCAACAGATGATGGCGTTTTGATACCCTCAATGGCTGCAACAGATCCACAATTATGGGTAGGCCCATACATAATGGAAGCATCCAGTTGCACCACACAATTTTCATTTGGTAGTCCCCCAAATCCAACGGATCCATCTTCCGGATCTAATTCGGTTACATTCGCTGATCGCTCAACTGCATCTAAAAGGGATCCATTTTTCTTAAGAATTGACCAACCGGGCTTGAGAACTTTTTTGCCCCATTTTTCACCACGGCTGCATACAATAATTGGATTGTGTTTTACAAGTGAGCTACTTTCTGATTTTTTGGAAACCGATTTCGCCATTGCCGGTATACTGAGGCCCAGCATTGACATTGTTTTGATGAATTTTCTTCTATTAATCATTATTTATTCAAAGCCTCTAATCTATTTTGATTGGTGTAAATTCCTTAAACAGGGAAAGATTCGCATCCTCAACGGCGGTCTGATATTTCGGCCATTCTTCTTTATAGAACTGATTGACTTGGTCGAGGACCTTTTCCGTTTCTGCTTCAGAATAATCAAGCAGGTAATCGTGACTTTTATTAGGTCCGGTCAAGTTACTGTATAAATACCTGTTGAGGGCGCTAATCTTGCCACTGAGTATTTGGGGACTTCTCACGATACCCTGGAGTCCTTTTTTGTTCACGATCAGTTCTTCCAAAACCTTTAAACTGTCCGTCATGGATTTCCCATTTTTTTGGAGTGTCTTATGGGATTTATTCTTTTTTACATCCAGCATTTTATTCACAGATTCAACGATCTTTTTGGATTTCCGAATGCGATCCATGGCTTTTGTAACTAACGCTGTAATTTCCATTTGCCGTTCATAGATGGGCTGGAGTTGTTCCAGATTACGCGTATTAATACCCACCCGCGGATCTAAAATAACATTCACAACTTGGGTGGTTGTATCCGTCCCATGGGATAAACGGATGGTGTATTCACCGGGTAAAACGGGAGGACCACCCGGTTCTTTCGCATCTGGCTTGGTTGGTTTAGGTGCATTGGGAGATCGAACACCTTTGCGCCGTAATCCCCAATAAACGCGGTTTATGCCCGCCTCCACATTGTGTTTCACTGTACGAATCACTTTCCCGTCTTCATCAAGGACTTCCATGGTTACCTTCTCTTTTTTGTCTTCTGGTTTCCCATTTTTATCCCCTTTATCTTTTTTTGGTTTTTCTTTCTTTTTCTTATCTGAATTAAATACAAAAGTCAGCATGGCGCCACGACCACGGTTTTTCCCTGTAAAAATGGCGTTGGCTTCAAACCGTGTACCCGACGCTTGGCGATTAATTGCCAGAACTGCAGTGGGTGGTTCGAAAAAATGGAGCCGTTTTTTCATCAAATCTTTTTTGGTAGAAGCCATTTCCCGCAACGGGCGAATATCATCCAGGATGTAAGCTGCCCGTCCGAATGTGCCAATTACAAGGTCATGTTCTCTTGGATGAATTTTTAAATCCATGGTAGAAACTGTGGGATAGCCACTGGTCCATTTTGTCCAGGTTTTGGCATTATTCAGGGTGACGTAAAGACCATACTCTGTTCCTAAGAATTGGAGATTTGGCTCAATTGGATCTTGAACAAAACTCAATGCGTGACCCCATACCTTTTCTTCGTCTGCAATGGACTTCCATGATTTCCCATAATTATTTGTTTTGAAAACATAGGGTTTCCAATCATTACGGCGGTAATTGTTTATGACTATTACAGCCTCAGCTGGATCATATTTGGATGCATTAATTTGCGTTACCCAACTGCCCACAGGTGCACCATGGATTTTCTTTGCGACATTTTTCCAAGTTTTTCCGCGATCAGTAGTGAGTTGCACATTACCATCATCCGTACCCACCCAGATTACGTTGCGATCCAATGAACTCGGTTCAATGGCAAGAATGGTGGTATAGTTTTCTGCGCCGGTAGCATCAAAAGTTAATCCGCCACTTTCGTGCTGTTTTTGCTTTTCCGGATCATTGGTGGTGAGGTCCGGAGAAAGAATATCCCAATTGTTTCCGCGATCGGTACTGTAATGAACATATTGACTGCCAAAGAATATGGCATCTTCATCAAATGGATCCTGAGCAATAGCCGCATTCCAATTAAAACGGAGATATTCTCCATTGGGGTGTACGGGACGAATCATTTGTTGATGTCCTGTAACCAAGTCGTATCTGCTCACATTTCCCTGTTGACTCATGGCATAACCAAAACGGGAATTCCCGGGGTGAGGCACTACATCAAATCCATCGCCAAACGCCAACTCATCCCAATATGAATTTCGGATACCGCCAGAGCGCCAGATATAAGCAGGGCCGCGCCAGGAGCCATTATCCTGCATGCCGCCATAGACGTTGTAAGGCCAATTCATGTCATAATTAATATGGTAAAACTGGGCCACAGGGAGGTTTTCCACAAACCGCCACGTTTTACCCCGATCCATTGAAAAATTCAATCCACCGTCATTCCCTTCAATTATGAAATTGGGATTGGTGGGATGACCCCAGAATGCATGGTGGTCCGGATGAACCCCATTTGCTCCGTAAGCCGTCATGAGGGAACCAAACGTTTTACCCCCATCATTGGAAACAGTCACATAGGTATGGAGATTATAAATGCGATTTTCATTCACCGGATCTACATAGATTTCCGCATAGTAAAAAGGGCGGCCGCCAATATTTTTATCGGATACTTTTTTCCACTTAAAACCGCCATCCTCTGATTTATATAGTGCATTTTTTTTGGATTCAATCAGGGCATAAATCAGTTTCGGATTGCTCGGTGCAATAGCAATGCCCATGCGGCCAAAATCACCTTTGGGCAGGCCATCTTTATCCGTTCGTTTTTTCCATGTTTTACCCCCATCAAATGTGATGTGCATCCCTGAACTTGGACCACCGGATTTAAAGAACCATGGCCACCGTCTAAACTGCCACATATTGGCAATCAGTTTGTCTGGGTTACGGGGATCCATGACCAATTCACCAATCCCGGTTTTTTCGTCAATGTAGAGAATCTTTTCCCAAGAGTCGCCACCATCAGATGTTTTATACACACCTCGGTGTTCACTCTCGCCCCATGCAGCACCTTGGGCACCCACATATACTTCATCGGGATTGTGGGGATTAATCAAAACACGGTGAATATTCCGCGTTTCACCCAACCCTTTGAAATCCCAAGAGTTACCGCCATCAATACTTTTATACACACCAAAACCAGCCGATTGACTGTTCCGCGGATTGCCTTCGCCAGTACCCACCCAGATCACGTCTGGATTGGTGGGATCAACCGTTACGTCCCCAATGGAAGCGGCTTTTTGATCATCAAAAATGGGTTCCCATTTGATGCCGCCACTTTCGGATTTCCAAAGGCCGCCAGAGGCGGTACCGACATAAATGACATCCGTATTGGAAAGGACAACATCAATGGCTGTTACACGGCCGCTCATACCGGCGGGACCAATACTCCGGGCTTTCATTCCTTTAAATTTTTTCATATCCAGTCCATCGGCAGAAAGGATGGCAGATATCATTACTAGGATAAATAGGATATTGCGTTTCATTTTTACTCGCTTATTAATTAGATTTATTGTTGAATGGGTTTTCAAATGTACATCCGAATGTGGTGCCGATTGGCGATCCTGGCGGTGCTTTTGGTACCTTTATGGGTTCAAATTCTTCTGGTTCATCCAGGAAGGTTTTGATTCGATGTTGAAGCATATTGAAATGGGCTTTATCTCGGGATGATTTTCCACGGTTACGGGACAATTTAATTGATAATGAATTCACTTGCGCCATGGCGATCGATTGGGCAGCGGGGGATGTATTTTTATTTATAGTCAAACTCATGAGATGATCGAGGATGACAAAATCAACATTCCGTTTTATTTCACCCTCAAGTCCTGCAGGGGCCGATTGTAATATTGTTTCTTTAAGTATTTCGTTTAAAACTTTTTCCAATCCCGGTTGTTTGGTATTTCGAGCGTTGTATTCAACCAAACGTGTTGCCCGGGCAGGATGAAAGATCATTCGACAAGTCAGGTTGGCGGCAGTTTCCGCAAGGCTGACGCCATCAAATGTAACACTGGTTCTGGAATTAAAAGATTCACGGGTTCGGCCTCGTCCAGAAGCACGGGGAGGAATAAGTTGAAGAAGTTCCTCTCTTAAAGTTAATGCATCCGGTTGTAGTGTACCGATGAGCCCATCCAAGGCTTCCATTTGGAATTTTGGGTCGAGGAATTCTGTTACCATTTGGCCGTCACCTCGAAGGGCATAAGTGAAATTCAATCCACCCACCACTTTGGCTGCACCTTCAATTTGAAACCGATGGAGAAAATATATAGGAACCAGTACATCCTCTATATCACTATAGGGTTGACCCATTCTAATATTATTCTCACCAAAATTATCCAGTGCTACTTTACGGACTGCCATTAAATTTTGTAACTCGGATACTGGATCTTTTCCATTATCCCAAAGGTGAGCAGTGGGATGGGCAGAACCCAGTGGCCTTGCATCCTGATCTGTAATAAATGTGTATCCGCGACGGATACCATCTTGAATGATTTCTTCTAATGCTTCCTTTTCGTTGGTTCCTTTTGGGAAATCCTGATAGCCGTAGGCGACAGATATTTTATCCCACTCCCCGATGCCCACACCATAGGCATCCTGCCATTCAATTTCCCCCTTTTGATTAACAGTAACTTTTGGGTGAGGGTAATCCATTACGGACGCACGATCAACCGTACTGGCGATATAGTTATGAGCCAATCCAATGGTATGTCCAATTTCATGTGCCACGAGTTGGCGGACTCTTGCCAAAGCTAATTCACGCATATAATCGGGGACTGCAGTGCCATTATCATAAGGTGCCAATAATCCGGTGGCAATGAGGTAATCCTGGCGCAATCTGAGTGAACCAAGAGATACGTTTCCCTTCAAAATTTCTCCTGTACGCGGATCGTCAACGGAACTGCCATAGGACCATCCTCGAGTGGCACGATGGACCCAGTGAACCATATTGTATCGGACGTCCATGGGGTGCGCATCTTTCGGCAGTACTTTCATCTGGAAAGCATTTTTATATCCTGCCGCTTCAAAGGCTTGATTCCACCAACCACCGCTTTCCAGCATGGCTGATTTCACCGGTTCCGGGACGCCGGGATCTATATAATAAATAATAGGTTCAACCGCTTCACTCGTTCTGGCATTGGGGTTTTTCTTGTGTAATCGATGACGCGTTATCACCCGTTTGTAGATGGATTCGTCCAATGGTGCAGCATAATCTTGAAAGGACATGGGGTAATATCCCGCTCGGGGATCATGATTTCTTGGCGTATAATTGTCATCTGGAAGTTCAACAAATGAATGATGGAGTCTCATCGTTATGGCGATTGCCGTCGGTGTGGTTTGTCTAACATATTTTCCCGGATTCGACCCTGTGTAGGTCATGAGAGCTTCCACTTCTGTATTGTTCGGAAAATTCATGGTAGCCGGGAGGTGAATGGCTGATCGACTTTTATCCACCTTGTAATTCCCCATGTTTTGATTTTTTAATCGAGAAACAATACCATGGGCATCATTCAGAAAAAAGTCTGTGGCATCAACTAAAACACGGTTGTCCTCTTCTGCTTCTACTGTAAACCCCCAAAGGGTAGATTTTGCAAACCCATCCTCAACCGACTTTTTTTCACGGGGATCATCAGTCACAGCCCGGTAATAATAATTGGGCTGAATCATTAACACTTTCGGGCCGACTCGATGAAAATATACAATTCTTCCATTGCCCAACTGACCCCGGTCCAGGCCCACATCATTGGAACCCATCCCTGCCATGAGTGAATTCACATATAGGAATTCTTCATTAAAATCGGAAATTTCCAGCCATAGTTTTCCCGTTTCATTTTCCCAATAAAGATTTAAATATCCATCCATTTTATCCATGGATTTTGTTTTATCAGCGATTGATTCAGCGAAACCAAGTCCGATCAACATTAGAAAAAGGATATATTTTTTCACCATTACCTCCTCATTATGGAATCAAAGTCCACTAATTTAGATGCTATTCGTTATTTGTAACAGAAAAAAATCAATCTTCCCAAGCCGGGCAGATGAAATCTTTATAGTCGCAGTACTGGCAATTATAATCACTCTTTTTTGTTTCAAAGGATCCTGTTCGAATGCCATTTGCAACTTCACGAATTTTTTCCCGACTTATTTCTAAATCATCCTCAGAGAAATTGTGTGATGACAAGGGATCATCCCCATACCGTAAAAAGTGTAAACTTGCATTTCCAGGATTACCATTGATCCCGGGGACGGCATCACGTAAAATGGCTTCCGAATACAATGCCATTTGCAAATTATTTTCGGATTTTTCCTTCTTTTTACTTGTTTTATAATCTACAATACCAAGCAAATCACCATCTTGATCAATACGATCAATCTTCCCTGAAATCTTTACATTAATATTATTCATGGTATAGGAAAAGGATTTTTCCCGTCCCAAAACATTAGGGGGGTTTTCTTGTATAAACCGAAAATAATCGGATAATAATTCTTCACCTTGCTTGCGAAATTCTTCCCCGCGCTGGCGGTATTCGAAAGAATCTTCACGCCAGTGTTTTTCAAGAAGATCAAATAACACTTTCTCAGTTTGGTCTGCAACTTCAAGTCCGTGAAATTCTTCCAATATGCTGTGCATAATAGAACCAAACTCTCCAGTAGCACGCGTTTTTCTTTCAGGGATTTTATCAATGTATTTTAGCCTGTATTTCAACGGACAGGAATTGTAGGTATCAATTTTGGTAGAGGACAGATGAAGTATACCAGAGACATCCTTCGGTTGACCTGAATCGGTTAAATCTTTGGGGAGATCATCTCGTTCCATCTCTTCCAAAATTATTCGCGCGTTTTCCAATTGATTGGCAGCGATTTCCCGGTTCAAATCTGCCAAAAGTCTTTGGCGTCTTTCACTTAGTGAAACTGTTTTTTCTTCATGTTCATTCATGGTCTTAATCTCCATGGGCTGTGGTTTCAGGTTTTCTAATTCTTTTGTAAAAAGAGATTGTCTTTTCGTAGGTCCGTATAAATATAAATATGTTTCTGCGCGGGTGATACCTACATAAAATACGCGCCGTTCTTCCCGTTCGTGGAGGATTCGAAATGGGGTATCTGCATTCTGCTCCCAAGCCATCCAGGAGGTCGGTAATCGATTAATGGTTGGGTGTTTCTTTAGACTTGAAGGAAAACTTCCACTGTAGAGAAAAGGCATTATCACAACGGGGAACTGGAGTCCTTTGCTCTGGTGGATGGTCATTACTTGCACAGCGAGATTATCCTTTTCGAGTTCCGGCTGAGCAGCGTTCTGGTTCGAAGCCAAAGACATAACTTCCATAAAATCGAGCCAATTGCTGAAGGATGCATTGGGGTCTTTGTTGACAAATTGTTCAGCAAGATTTAAAATTTCACCTGCATTCGCAAGGTTAAGCCTTTGGGAATATCTATATGCCATCCGCATTGAAGTCATTAAATGAGTTTTTTTCAAAGCAGTCAATATTTCCCAAACCATTTCGTCTGCTTTTAACTTTTTTCTTAATGATTCCTGAAGTGTTTCGAATGAATGCATAACGAAAGTGATCTCTTTTGATTCTTTCCCTTGTGACTTTAGTTGGTCGAGTTTTTCTTCAATAGTGGTTTTATCCATGGATTGAAAAAATGTATTTGCCCATGTTTCGCCCAAATGTTCTCTCAGTATCCGGTATAATGCAAAGTGGGCATGATCATCTTTAGACAGTAAGTGTCCCCAAGCAAGGACATTTTTTACGATTGGTACATCAAAAAATTTCTCTATATGTATATCAACAGGAATGGCGGATCTTTGCAAGGCATCGGCCATATCTCTAACATTTGCCCACCCACGGCAAATGACGGCTATACCACCATAAAGTGCTTTTCCATTCTGGATTAAAGAATGCACTAAATCCGGCAAAGCTTCTAATGTTTCTTTTTTATTCATTTGAATCCATTGTGGTTTCGGTCCTGTCTTAGCATCGGGGAGGCAATTTAGATTCTTGGGTGTTCGATCTGGATTTTGGCTGATTGTAGCATTGGCAAGGTCAAGAATTTTCTGAGTTGACCTTCGGTTTTCCACCAGGGGAATTTCTGCATAATTCGGATGGGATTTATACCGATTTCGGAAATCTGAAATATTGTAATAATTCGCACCGCGAAACGAATAGATGCATTGATCCTCGTCTCCAACTACCGTAATGCTGGGATTGTTTTCTGCAATGAGATTCACAACTTTATTTAGAGCGTAATTGTTATCCTGATATTCATCGATAAAAATATGCCGGAATTCATTTCTAACTTGAGTAAGAACGGAAGGGTTGTTTTTTAGAACTTCGTAACACCCGAAAATCATATCGCCAAAATCTAAGGCATTATTTTTTGCCTTACCTTTTTGAAAAAACGCATGTGCTTTCACTAAATCATTTAACTGGGAACTTACATCATTGAACCGTGTGCTCTCCGGGTGTATACCGGGAAAATTTTCTTCAAACCAATCCTGGGTATCTTCCATATTCTGAATTTTATTTTCCAGGTCAGCGGGTGAAAGCAGTTCATCACTAACCCTGTTGAAAAAAGGAATGAATGAGTCCTGAATGGCTTTAACGGGATTATCGGAGAAAACACGCGACTGTATAAAATCCATTTCATCAAAGTGATGGATGAGATAGTAGAGAATATCGCTTTCCTGCCATAGCACATCATCCATACGGTTTTCAGGACCATACCGACGCATAATGGAGTGGCAAAAACTGTGGAATGTGCCCACAAAAATTGATTCAGCCTCATTTCCAAGAATATGGTGAATGGTATGATTAGCCTCTGCAGTGGCTTTTTCTGTAAAGGTAAGTAAAAGAACATGTTTTGAATCAACTATTTTTGAATTAACCAGATAACGGATGCGATGCAATAAGGTAGATGTTTTTCCCGTTCCTGCTCCGGCTAAAATCATAAGTGGAGCCGGGGGATGGGTAATGGCTGAATCCTGGCTGGGGTTGGCATTGAAGTTTCTATTGGAATAGAGCATATGAAAAATTAGTGAAACAATAATCGTATAAAAAACTATAAGTTTGTCCTAATGCAGTATTTAAAAAATAAATATTGATCAATATTTTAACTAATACATAGCTTAGTGCATCTAATAGAGCAAATGAAACATTCGAAAATAACAAAAAAGGGGATAAGAAAATGAAAAAAATAATCTTACCCATTTCAACATTTTTATTTTTGGCCATTGGATGTGATAATCCATTGCTGGATAATGCTGTTGATTTGGATAGTCAGGAACTTCAAGGCTTTTCGTCTGAATTGGCTTCAGACTTAGGTCTCAGTAAGTCATCCACAAAGAGTTTAAACGATGTTCTAAATCGCCATGGACGCGGGGGGAAACATCGTGAACCAGGCTTCTTATGGAAAATCGCTGGCGAACTGGCTGTTACGTTAACCGATGAAGAAAAAGCACGTCTGTTTGAAAAGATGGACGAAAAAGATATTCCATTATTTGGTGATAACAAAAAACGGGGCGCCAAATCCAAAGGTGGTAAAAAAGGAAAAAATGACTTTGGCGGTATCGTCCGGGTATTAACCGATGACCAAAAAGTAACCTTTAAAGCGATCATGGTCGCATATAAAGAAAAATTCAAAGTAATTCATGAACAGGTAAAAGATGGCTCTCTTTCTAAAGAAGATGCCGGTGTCGAAATGAAAGCTCTTCGTGAAGCAATGGAAGCAGAAATTGATGCCTTGCTCACTGATGAACAAAAAGCACAACTTGAACAGAATAAAGCGGATCGGAAAGCGGATCGGGAAGCTTACCATGACTCTTCTAAAGCGGTTATGGTTGAGGTATTAGGTTTAAGTGCGGATCAAGTCTCATTGTTTGACGCGATTAATTCTGAAGCGCGAGATGCCGCTAAAGCTTTATTCGAGCAAGCAAAGAATGGTGACTTGGATCGTGAATCACTCCGTGCGGCCCTAAAGAATTTATTCACTGAAAAGAACGATGAAATGGAAGCGCTCTTTAATGATGACCAACTTGAAATCATTAAAATCCATAAAGCTCTTGAATTACGGA
>JAPYOT010000072.1 GCA_029938045.1 Fidelibacterota bacterium
GACAATTCGAAAAAACGCCTGAGAATCATGGAATCCACCAATGACGGTTTTGTGATTTCTGACGAAGATTTGAAAATTCGGGGACCGGGAGAATTTTTCGGCATTCGCCAAAGTGGTTTCTTAAAATATAAAATTGCAGATATGGTAACGGATGGCCCCATTTTAAGAAAAGCAAGACAAGCCGCTTTTGAATTGGTGAAAGTTGATCCAAATTTAAATCAACCGGCCCATGAACACATTCGTACTCGATTTATGGCAGATTACCAGGATAAACTGGAACAAGCGAATATTTCATAATTCATTATTGAATCTTCTATTTATCATTAGATATGATGTATTTTCCTCGGCTATTTTTGAAACATTTTTATTCAAATTGAATACAAGCCACTCAAGAGGAAAATCATGGCCGAAGAACAAATAAAAAAAGAAGATCAATTATTTATCCACCTGGTGAATACATTCGTGCAAAGCGCATGGATATCTCTGGGGAAAGTTAAAAATCCTGTTACCGATACTTTAGAACGAAACCTGGAACAGGCTACCTATTATATCGACTTACTGGATATGCTTCAGACGAAAATGAAGGGAAACCTCAGTGAATGGGAAGAACAATATATTATCCATAGCTTGAGTGAACTAAAACTCAATTTCATCGACGAACAAAAGAAGGGTGCAGGGGCCACAGAGGGTTCAGGGGAACCCACGGGTGCAGGATCATCAGAATCTGACGATCTTGAAAAGTCAGCCGAAAAGAAGACAGAAAATCCTGAAGTTAAAGAAAAGCCCAAGGTGAAAAAGAAGGCTAAAAAGGCGACTAAAAAAAAGAAAAAAGATTAAAATTTGATTCATTCTGATTATATAAAACTCAATCGCATGTTTGCCGGGACAGCCTTGATGTTATCCTTTGTAGTTTACCTTTTAACCATGGCAGACACAGTACCATACTGGGATTCGGGCGAATTTATTGCCACTTCATTTATTTTAGGTGTACCTCATCCACCGGGAAGTCCCCTGTATTTAATCATCGGCCGTGTTTTTTCCATGATTCCTTTCAACCCGGATATTGCCTTCCGGATCAACTTGATTTCACCTGTGGTCAGTGCATTGGCCGTCATGTATCTCTATCTTTCAACCGTAAAACTCATTACGAACTATCGAGGTAAAATTGAATCCGCCATGGATGCCATTATTACATTTGGCGGTTCTTTTGTGGGTGCACTCACATTTGCATTTACGGACTCTCATTGGTTCAATGCAGTGGAGGCAGAAGTATATGGGTTTTCTACATTTTTTACGGCCATTGTAGTTTGGTTGATTCTCCACTGGCAAGAACGGGCTGATGAAAAGGGAAATGAACGATACATCCTCATTATTGCCTATATGATTGGTTTAGCCACCGGAATTCATTTGTTGAATCTTTTGGCGCTCCCATTTATTGCATTGATTATTTATTTTCGAAAATACGAATTTTCCTATAAAGGTTTCCTGGCTACGGCAGTCATAACCGGTGTGATATTTTTGATCATTAATACAGGAATTATCAATGGTATGTCAAAGTTGGTGAATGCCATTGGGTTGAATCTGGTTGTAGTTCTTATTTTGATTATTGTGGGTGGAATGATTTTCACCATTATTAATAAACAATTCAGATATGCATTGGCCATCACATCTATTGTACTCATTTTAGTTGGATACTCTAGTTATGCAACCATTTTTATTCGCTCAGGTCAACAGCCTGCAATTAATGAAAATGATCCTTCTACGGTACCCCGAGCCATTGCCTATATGGAACGGGAACAATATGGCCAAATGACCCAATTCCCACGTCGATTTACAGGGTTACCGGCCAAACACGAAGTTGTGGGACGGCCTGCTAAGGGCGGTCGTGAATATTCCTCCGGTCAGGAACGAAAATATAAAACGTATCGGATGGATAAACAGTGGGGTTATTTTTGGAGTTACCAAGTAAAAAAAATGTATTGGCGATACTTTTTATGGCAATTCGCCGGACGAGGCCCCAGTACTGATGATTGGGTAACTGCTTATGGCGCCAATACTAAAGAAGATGGGGTAGATTGGTTCCAGTTCGGTTTTCCTCTGGCATTTCTATTTGGTTTATGGGGCATGTTTTACCATTTTCAGCGAGATCGAAAACAAGCATTTTCCGTATTCAGTTTATTTCTTATGATGGGGCTTGCGATTATAATTTTTGTGAATCAGGATAATCCCCAACCTCGGGAACGAGACTATTCTTATGTAGGGAGCTTCTTTGCATTTTCCATTTGGATCAGCATTGCAGTTGCAACAATGGGGGACAAACTCCAGAAATTACTTAAAGATAGATCCGTGTCTAATAATGCAGTCATTGGCGCAATGGCTCTATTACTTGTGCTGATGCCTGGCATGATGCTCAAAGCCAATTACCATGAACATGATCGTTCTGATAACCGATTAGCTTGGGATTATAGCTACAATATTTTACAATCTTGTGAACCAAACGCCATATTATTTACGAATGGTGATAATGACACATTTCCCCTCTGGTATTTGCAAGAAGTGGAAGGGGTACGGACGGATATTACCATCGCCAATCTCAGTCTCCTGAATACAGAATGGTATATTCGCCAACTGAGGGATTCTCGAAGGGGACGGGTAGATCAGGAAGGCCGTGAAATGGAACGGTTTATTAATATGTCGAATACCCAGGTGATGGATGTGGCTTCAGGATTACAGCCATGGAAGGCTCGGAATGTGCAAATTCCAACACCTAAGTCAGATAAAAATAAAAATGGATTTATTCAATGGAAAGTGAATCCCACTTTTGCCGGTGCCGCTCTTATGGTGAAAGATATGATGATATTAAAAATTATCAGCGATGCTCAATGGAAATACCCTATTTATTTTGCCGTAACTGTGCCTGCTTCAAACCGGCTTGGATTGGAACCATTTTTGGAAATGGAAGGATTGGTTTATCGAATAAGACCCCATAATGTGGATGGGAGGAATCCGATTAATGAAAATAGAATGTGGACCAACCTTATGTCCGGCTATGGTTCTGAAATTTGGGAACAGGATTTAGAAGCAAATGATTGGAATGAAGTCGAAGATGAAATTTGGTCCAAGAGTTATAAACCAGGATACCTATTCAGAAATTTGGGTAGAGAAGATGTTTTTTATTTTCCTACTACCAATATCCGCCTGCTTCAAAATCTTCGCAGCGCATATATGCAATTAGCCGCATTCCATTATATGGCATTTAAGGATCATGAAAGGTCCGACAAGGAACGCTCAGAAATTCACCGTGATAAAGCATTGGAAGTGCTAATGAAAATGCAGGACAATATTCCTGAAAAAACCATTCGGTACGATTCTAAAGATTTATATTACCAGGTTGGACGCCTTTTTGGTGAATTGGGGAACAAGGATGAATTAATACGGATTTTAGGCAATCTAGTTAATAGAGAGGATTTAAATACTCGAGACCGATTAGATTATGGTCAAGTATATATTTCGCAATTGGATTCATTTGAAATGGGCCGCACTATTTTTGAAGATTTATATAATGATTTTAAAGATATTGAAAATGGCGATCGTCGTGCATCTCAGAAAGAAATGGATGCATGGCAGCAGAGTTTCACTCAAATTGTTTCCTCTCTTGTTTTTACCTATAAAAAATTGGATATGGAACCCAAAGCTGAAGCAGTCTTAGCTGACTGGCTGGATAAAAACCCCAACGATCCGGTCGCCCAAAAATTGATGGAAGAACTGAAAAAGGAAGAAGTAAAAAGTAAAAAGGAATAAAGTGAAAGTATGTCTTGTGTGATAAAATTTCCTTTTTCCTTAATATCCTCCTCATAATGTCTAACCCAAAAATATCGTTAATTATTCCTCATTGGAATGGCATTGATGTTTTATCAGAATGTTTAGATTCACTGGCGCAAACAGAATATTCTAACTTCGAAATTATTGTAGTGGATAATGCCTCCACCGATGGCAGTCCTGACTGGGTGAGCCTGAATTTCCCCCAAATAAAATTGATCGAAAATAACCAAAACTATGGTTATGCCGGCGGGTGCAATCGCGGAGCGAAAGTTGCATCGGGTGACTACCTTGTTTTTCTGAATAATGATACAGTTCAAGAAAAAAACTGGCTGGATAGCTTGGTTGACTTCATGAATCTTAATCAGAATGTGTCGGCGGTTCAGCCCAAAATTCTAAATTATTATGACCGATCAAAATTTGATTATGCTGGCGGTGCTGGCGGTTGGCTAGATATTTTAGGATTTCCCTTTGCGCGAGGACGCGTATTTTTTGAACGGGAAAAAGATGAGGGGCAATATGATCGGATGCGTCCAATCTTTTGGGCCAGTGGTACAGCTATCATGGTTCGGACGTCCGATTTTGAAACAGCCGGTGGATTTGATGAAACTTTTTTTGCTCATCAAGAAGAAATTGATTTATGCTGGAAATTCCGCCTTATGGGGAAGGAATCATGGGCTATTCCCAGTTCTGTGGTGTACCATAAAAATGCCGTAACCCTGCCTATGTTCTCTCGGCAGAAACAATATTTAAACCACCGCAATTCACTCCTAATGGTTTTATCCAATTATAGTTTACCTTTGACTTTATATATAACACCCATCCGGTTGGCGTTGGAGTGTATAGCATTAGTCTATTCCTTGGTTCGTCTGGATATGAACCATTTCTTCGGTATTATTCAATCACTATTTTGGCTTGTCTCTCACCCTCATATTATTTGGAAGCGACGACGACTCGTAAAACTAATTAGAGTAGTAAAAGATAAAAAAGTTCTACCCTGGTTATATTGGGGTAGTGTGGTATTCGACTATTACATCCGCCGGAAAAAACGATCAGCGGAGATTGTTAAAGAGTAAATCTGAATTTATTATTTTATATCTCGGAGATATATATTTTTGTTTTCCTGATCAATATCAGCCAAGTACCGCAAAGATTCTTCCTGTCCCAAAATGGTTAATTTATGAGTGATATCCTTCGCGTGTGCTTTTAAAAAATGCTGCATTCTACCCACAGGAAAACCATATATAACTTTTTTTAACCCATCCATCATATATCCGAATTCTTTTAGCGCTGCATCCGGTTTACCTTGATCAAATAAATCCATGGCTACATAATAAGCGAATCGTGCTTCCCGCAGACCTTTGTTTCCTGTGATTTCTTTTAATAATTGTACACGATTTGACCACCCTTTCGGGAAATCTGATGCCATACCACGAAGTGCAATTTCACGGGCCTGATCATAGGCATGATTCCCCCCATAAAAATTATACGTATCCATATATCCGGCCAACATGGTGTAGGCATAATAAGCGAAAAAACTTCCCAAAGGATCAAAAATAACAGGATCATATTGGATCGATCCACCTGTATTATAATAAAATTGAACGGATTTATCAAAATATCGAAGATCCATACCATCAGAAATGAGGACTTGGGCGTGAAATGTTTTGAGGCCCCCTTTCTGGGCCACACCCTGGAATACGAGGGAAATATGCAAAGGAATATTGAGACCTTGATAATCTTCATGCCAGATTCGTCCGGAGAAAAATCGAGCCACTTCATCTTTAAGAGAAGATACCTCCTGCCTTTCACTGGACCGAAGAAGGCGGTCATCAATGGTGATATCTACTTTTCCGAATTGAGAAAAGGCCATAGTGGAAGAGATTATGAGTGAGATTAGAATTCTCATGGCTGGAAAATAGGGTGATTTATCGAAGGAAAAAAGGGTGGGATAAAATTTCAGCACCGTAACAAAACTTCGGTATGCTACGTCTCTACCAAAATTGTATTAATTTTAATGATGGCAAACATTCAACATTTACT
>JAPYOT010000017.1:0-28009 GCA_029938045.1 Fidelibacterota bacterium
CCGCAGAGGAGGGCCTCTTCTTTGATAAGCCGCCGGGCCATATCGAATGAATTCTGGTCATTGATCTTTACATATTGATCTACCAGAGAATTGTCCAATACATCAGGGAAGAAGTCATAACCGATACCTTCTACATGGTAAGGATAAATTTCGTCGCCGCCACCGAGTATAGAACCGTAAGGGTCGGCGCCTATAATTCGAATATTGGGATTCTTTTCTTTCAGTTTTTTCGCAATCCCTGTTATGGTTCCTCCAGTGCCAACGCCCACCACAATCATATCCAGATCAGCACCGAAATCATTCCATATCTCTTCTGCGGTTCCCTCATAATGGGCATCAGGGTTATCGGGATTTTCATATTGATCCAGAATATGGGCATTGGGAATTTCCTGCTGCATTCGCTTGGCGACCTCAATCAATCCTTCCGGATCGTCATATGCCGCTTCGGTGGGTGTGCGAACTACTTCAGCGCCCAAGGCTTTTAGAGTATACTCCTTTTCCATACTCATTTTTTCCGGCATGACGATAATCATCCGATATCCTTTTACTGCCGCTGCGAGAGCGAGGCCAATGCCTGTATTACCGGATGTGGGTTCGATTAATGTATCTCCCGGTTTTATTCGTCCGGACTTTTCCGCATTTTCCACCATTCTTCGTCCGATTCGGTCTTTAAGAGATCCGCCTGCATTAAGAAATTCGCATTTGGCATATAGTTCACAATTCAAATCCTTGCCGATAGAATTCAGTTTCACAACAGGTGTGTTTCCAATGGCTCCTAAAATATTTTCTAAAATCATGTGTTTTCTTTCATTAAATCAATTCCAGTGAGTAATTTTAAGTTCCGAAATTAACCAAATTAAATTGGAGTTATGGTAATGAACTTATTGGATGGAAAAATTTGTATCATCACAGGCGGCGGTCGCGGGATTGGATATGCCACTGCTGTTAAATTTGCAGAAGAAGGTGCAAAGGTGGTGATCGCAGAGTTTGATGAAAAAACCGGCCAGAAAGCAGCCGATGATGTGGGTGGTTTTTTTATCCAAACAAATGTGGCAGACAAATCCAGTGTGAATTCACTTTTTGAAAAGGTAATGACGGAATATGGTTGTGTTGATGTTTTGGTGAATAATGCAGGTATTCTTATGGATGGTACCTTGGTGAAAATGGAGGAAGACCAATTCGACGCAGTCATTAATGTCAATTTAAAAGGCGTATATCTTTGCGGGCGTGGTGCTGCGACTATTATGAAAGAGCAGGGGAGCGGCGTAATTTTGAATGCATCGTCTGTGGTGGCTCATAATGGAAATTTTGGTCAAACGAATTATGTGGCGACGAAAGCGGGTGTGATTGGTATGACAAAAGTATGGGCACGTGAATTGGGCAAGGATGGTATCCGGGTCAATGCGATCGCTCCGGGATTTATCACCACAGAGATGACCGCACAAATGCCGGAAAAAATAATTAAAATGATGATGGAAAAGGTGCCGGTTAAACGGTGGGGTGAACCGGAAGATGTGGCCAATGCCTATTGTTTTCTCGCCAGTGACGAAGCATCCTATATCAGTGGTATGGTCTTGAATGTGGACGGAGGTGTTGTTGTTTAATGTCTAAAATTTTAATAATCTCGGCTACTTCGGATAAAAATTTGGAACTGGCGAATGAGCTCCAGTCATTGTTGAGAGCAATGGGAACAGATAGCGGTCTTGTGGTATTAGACAAATTGAATTTGCCATTATACAGTGATGAAGCAGATATTGAATCAGGAGTTGTAGAAGAAATAATAGAGAAGATGAAACATGCTTCTGGGTTTATATTTTGTGCGCCGGAATACAATGGGAGTGTGCCGCCGGTTCTATCGAATGCTATTACGTGGATTTCCGTCAAATCCAAAAATTGGCGGGATGCATTTAATGGAAAATTTGCAGTTATCGGTACCCATAGCGGTGGCGATGGCTTTCGATTTTTGACTGCTTTTCGCAGTCAGTTAGAATATATGGGGACGAATGTGTTGGCTCGCACTATTTCTATTACAAAAGAAAAACCCCTGAATGAAGACTCTGTAAAGAGAATCCTTCAGGGGTTAGTTGACTTGGTATAAATATGGTAGGGGAAGCAATAATGCTTCCCCTACTTTTTGTATTTAGCCTATCTTGATTTGATGAATGTCTGGTTTTACTTCTTCTGCTTTTGGAATTGTAATCGTTAATGATCCATTTTTGAATTTGGCATTAATATTCTCCACCAATACATTTTCCGGTAAGTTGAAACTCCGGCTAAAAGATCCGGTTCTGCGTTCGCGAATTCTATAAGAACCATCATTAGATTCAATATCAGAATCACGATTTGCACTAAGTGTTAATACACTTTCTTCTACTTTTAAACTCACATCCTTTTTATCAAATCCTGGGAAATCTGCTGTCATAATGAATGCTTTGTCGTTTTCATTAACATCAACAGCGATTGTGTTTGATTTGTTTGAGGGCATGCCATTCCAACCATCATTAAAGATATTGTTAAGCATTCGATCGAAATCGGTTGTGATTGATCGTGTGGGTGTCCATTTTACTAAAGTCATTATTGACTCCTTTTGTTTATTGTTTTAAAAATATTTCACTCAATACAACTCAATCTTCATGCCAAAATTTATGTTTTGCCTATTTTACAGATTGGAGTGTCTATATGACATTCACGTATGGCAAGATGGCGTGGGCATCTGAAAAGTAGTCTGATAATAAAGGATTATTGGTTCTCATTTTATTATTGAAGTAATATTGTTCCCCACGATTAAAGGATAAAAAGTTAATATCATGTCAAAACTCGCAATACACGGCGGTGATCCCGTACGGACCAAACCATTCCCGGAATGGCCCCGCCCAACATCTGAATTGAAGGATGCAATTATATCCACCTTGGAGAATGAAGGATGGGGAGTAGGCAGTAAAGCAATCAGTAGATTCGAAGAAAGATTTGCTGATTTTCATGATTCAAAATATTGCATTAGCACTAGTTCTGGAACCACGGCCCTTTGGGTGGCATTAAAAGCTGCCGGTGTTAAAGCTGGCGATGAAGTGATCGTGCCACCTTATACGTTTATTGCCACAGCATCTGCAGTGCTCATGGCCAATGCAGTGCCCATTTTTGTAGATATTGATGAAAATACGTTTAATATTGATCCTGATTTAATCGAAGATGCTATCACGGAAAAAACAAAGGTGATCATGCCGGTTCATATTGCAGGGAATCCGGCGGATATGGATCGCATTTTATCTATTGGGAAAAAACATAATATTTCAATTATCGAGGATGCGGCTCAAGCACATGGTGCTGAATGGCATGGGACCAAAGTTGGTGCACTTGGCACTGGTGGAATCATCAGTTTTCAAACATCTAAAAATATGTCAGCTGGTGAAGGAGGTGCAATCGTTTCTAATGATGAATCCTTTTATGATATTTGCTTTGCCTATCATAATTGTGGCAGAACAAAGGGCGGTGCCTTTTATGAGCATCAATTCTTAGGTGGAAACTTTCGGCTAAATGCCATGGCTTCTAGCATGCTTATTCCCCAGATTAACACTATTCAAGGAGATATGGTACTCCGGGATAGGAATCGGGAGAAGTTAGATACAGTCTTAAGGCAAATTGACGGTATCTCCATTAACGGTACTTATGATGGTACAACTCGCCAAGCAAATCATATTTATTTAGTGCGGTATGATGCAGATAGTTTTAATGGTATTCCCCGAGAAAAATTTTATAAAGCCATGCAGGCGGAGGGAGTATATACTTATATGGGGTATACTCCATTGTATCGCGAAAAATTATTTGTAACGGATGGTAAAGAATATCCATGGCTGAAGGATTATGATTTTGCTTCTATGGAAATGCCTGTAACAGAAAGGTTAGCCGATAAGGAAGCAGTCTGGCTGAAACAGAACCATCTTTTGGGAGATAATAATGACACTCAGGATATTATTGATGCTTTTGAAAAAGTGACCACTGCATTGAAAAATAAACCGGAATTATTTGAAGATTAGCAGATAAGATCTCTAAATAGATTATCATAAATCGGCGCCATTGTATTCCAATCAAATGGTTGAGCGATTTGACTAAATTGATTATTTCTTTTTTCATCTATATTTGAAAGGCATTCTTTTAGTTTTTCTAATAAATCCGTTTTATCCCTATAAATATGATCTTTGTGGAATTTCTCAGGGAGTAGCTCCGGGTATGCAAGCCTGTCTGGAAGCAGGGGATAAGTATTACAGTATAACGCTTCCATAATACTAATGCCAAAAAAGTCTTGAATATTGGTAACAGGAATTATATCAGCTTTCCAAAGCCATTGGGCATACTCAGAAAATGATTCACAGTATCCGAAATGAACTATTTTCTCTTTTAGTTTTTTTTGAGTCTCGTTAAAAATAGATGGTGTACTTTTAAAATTTTCACCTAATACTGCAACTCTGAAATCGATACCATCTTCATTTAATCGGAAGAGGGTTTCAAAAAACAATTCAGGATTTTTATCATATTCCCAACGATGGTTCCAAAGGATGAGTGGGGGACCATCATAATGGGACTGACAGGCATCAAACCGCTTCAAGTCAATACCCAGGTGAAGAGTCTTGCTCTTCTCCTGAATTATTTGAATCGAATCCAGTTCATTATAATCGGGAAAATTCTTAAGTAGCATCGTCACTTCCTGGATAAAGGAATCCAAATGATATCGGGAGTTAAATAAAACATTGTCTGACGATAATGCGGAAGTGAAATTGATGAATCCATAGTGTTTATCACGATTTCCCTTCATATCTCTGTCTCTAGGTGACCATGGGTAGGATAACTGGTTTTCATGAAAATATAAAGCAGTGGGGATTGAAGCTGTTTTTTTTCGAGTCAAACTCAAAAATGTTGAAAAGTCTAACATATCTGTTGCCAAAATGAGATCGGGTTTTAAACCGGATTTATTAAATTGATTCGCTAAAGTTACGGCGGCACCATGCATGCGCCATTTCCAAAATTGACCCTTCATGGACAAAATGTCAATTGTATGGTCGCTTTGTTGTTGATAACCCAAAGCCCAACATTTGTGTGATCCGGTAAAGTAGGGCTCTAAAAGTAAAATTTTCATTATATAACTTACGGTTGGACTTTCAGATATTTCATCTTTTTACAAAGGGGATATTACATTAAATTCAGTAGGTATAAATTATTATGATAGAGGAGAGATTCACATGAGACTGGCAACAATGACTAAATCAATTATTATTCATTTGTTTATTTTCGGCGGATTATTATCTGCCCAGGATTCTAATATTGCATTTCCGGTGGCGGAGATCGAAAAAAAATTAAAACACGATGATTTTGAAATATTTCGTTTCAAAGACCTGCGTTTTGAAGGGGATATTGGAAAACGTGTCATTTTACGATATTCAGACCGTAAGGATCTCCAAATCAAATGGCGGCGGGCGTTAAGAGGCGGACATACTTTTAACAATGCACCACGATTTGAAATTGCAGCTTACGAATTGCAGAAATTATTCTTGGATGAAAGTGACTTTGTTGTTCCGCCTACTTTGGCAAGATGCTATTCATTTGAGGAATACAAAACCATTGAAGCGGACTCGGACCCTACATTTAATAATCCTGATATAGTTTTGGTCATGATGCAATACTGGCTAAATGAGGTGACGGTTGGTGGGGAAGTATATAACAAGAAGAAATTTAATAGTGATCCTCTTTATGCAAAACATTTTGCCAACACGAATATCATGACCTATATCATTAATCATCAAGATAGTAACGAAGGGAATCTGCTTACATCTACCGATGAGAAAAATCCCCGCGTATTTACGGTTGATAATGGTGTGACGTTTAGTAGTCCAAAAAGTGATCGTGGTGCCAAATGGAAATACATTCGGGTGAAACGCTTACCTAAGAAAACAATCGATCGATTAAGTTCACTTACTTCTGAACAACTTCACGAAAAGATGGGTGTTATTGCCCAATTTGAATTTGCTGATGGTGACATAAATTCTGTTGATCCAACAAAAAATATTAACCCGAATAAAGGTGTTCGCCAAGAGGGTAATGTGATTCAACTAGGATTAACAGCAAAAGAGATAAAAGCTGTAGAAAAAAAGATTAATTACATTTTAAAACAGAATAAAAAAGGCAAATACGAACTCTTTTAATATCCGCGCTCGAGGAGCCATTTCTGTCCTTCGGTGGACTTAAAAAGTCGTTCCCGAAAAATTGCATATTTTTCAAATTTTAGGATGTAAGAATAATACATTATGAATGTGCCCGAGACTGGAATCGAACCAGCACGTTCTTGCGAACACTAGATCCTGAACCTAGCGCGTCTACCAATTCCGCCACCCGGGCTTTAAACGAGTTCTAAAATTACATTTTTGGATATGGAATCGGCAAGGAATAAACTTGGAATGGCAGATGGTAATTCCTTATTTTTACCGTCGAAATAAAGCCTATGGAAACAAAGATTGCCGCCACCAATCGCAAAGCCTACCATGAATATCATATACTGGATAAATACGAAGCCGGTATTGAATTATTGGGGAGTGAGGTTAAAAGTCTCAGAGAAGGTAATGCTAATTTAAAAGAAGCCTATGTCACCATAAGAAATGGGCAAGCATTAGCGATTGGAATTCATATAAGCCCCTATTCTCATACAGGATTTGAGGGGCATGATCCAGTTAGGGATCGACGATTATTGCTTCATAAGCGTGAAATAAAAAAAATTACAGATTTGACCAATCAAAAAGGATTGACTGCGATTCCACTGCAATTATATTTTAACCCTAATGGAAGGGCGAAGATAGAGATTGGGATTGCAAAGGGTAAAAAAACTTACGATAAGAAGAAAGCGATCAAAGAAAGAGATATCCTACGAGATGCACAACGAGAATTACGGAACAGATAATGGCATTTTTAAGTGTAGATAAGCAATGGGAACTCATCAGCCGTGGTATTGAAGAGATTATTCCCGAAGAAGAACTCAAGAAAAAATTAGAAAACTCTCGGGAATCCGGAAAACCTCTAAATATTAAATTGGGCTGCGATCCCAGCCGTCCTGATCTCCATGTGGGGCATGGTGTAGTGCTGCGGAAATTGCGGCACTTTCAGGATTTGGGTCATCAATCAATTTTAGTCATTGGGGATTTTACTGCTATGATCGGTGATCCTTCAGGGCGTAATAAAACACGTCCTCAACTCACGTTAGAAGAAGCCAAAGCAAATGCCGAATCCTATATTGAACAGGCTGGCCATATTCTCAATATAGAAACACTTAAAATTGTTTTTAATTCCACTTGGCTGAATGCGATGCGTTTTAGTGATGTCATCCGTCTCTCAAGTCATTATACAGTAGCACGGATGCTGGAACGGGATGATTTTACAAAACGGTACAGATCAGAAACGCCTATTTCAATCCATGAATTTATGTATCCATTGGCACAAGGAATGGATTCAGTCGAACTAAAAGCAGATGTCGAATTAGGAGGAACAGATCAAAAATTCAATCTCTTGGTTGGTCGGGATCTACAACGGGAATATGATCAAGCGCCACAAGCGATTATAACCTTACCTCTTTTGGAAGGTACCGATGGTGTAGAAAAAATGTCAAAGTCCTATGGAAATGACATCGGATTGACGGATTCACCGGAGGACATGTATGGAAAATCCATGTCTATTTCTGACGGAATGATTGAAAAATATTTTGTACTGGCTGCAGATGTTGATTCAAAAACGTTAACAAGAATCAAAAAACTATTAAAAGATTCTTCTCAAAACCCACGAGATATTAAGCGTGAATTGGCACGATCGATTGTAGCGCTTTACCATGGTAATGCGGCAGCAATTGATGCAGAGCAACACTTTGACCGTGTTATCGTTAACAAAGATGCTCCGGAAGATATGGATGAAGTGACGCTTGAGGCTGATGTATCTATTATTGATTTAATTACATCAGAAGGATTGACTAAAAGTAAGGGAGATGCAAGGCGGATGATTCAGCAGGGCGCAGTGCGAATAGATGGCAAAAAAGTAGATGAGATGAATTTTGTTATATCTAAAGGATTCAAAGGTGTGATTAAAGTAGGAAAAAGAAGATTTTTGGGGGTTAGATGAAAAATTGGTTTTTCATGCCGCTGACAGCGGCATTTTTATTTATAGGAAGTTCAAAAATACAAAGCCAGCCTCGGTTGGTTGTTTTCATAGCCGTTGACCAAGGGATGCCTGAATTATTAGAAAAATATGATCATTTGTTTACAGGTGGATACCGATGGCTTAAAAACAATGGTGTTCAATTCAGCCAAGCTTACCACGAGCATGGCTATACAGCTACTGGCCCCGCCCATTTTGTGTTGTCATCCGGACAATACCCAGGTGCTGGTGGCGTAATTGGGAATCAATGGTTTGACCGTGAATTAAAGAGAGGATGGTATTGTGTTGAAGATACACTTTCTCAAGTATTAAGAGATGGTTCAACTGGTCGATCTTATCGGTTAATTCAATCAACTACGTTGGGCGATTGGATGAAACAAGCCAACCCAGAATCAAAAGTAGTATCTGTGGCGGGAAAGGACAGGGCGTCCGTTTTATTGGGTGGGAAAAACCCGGACACAGCACTTTGGTATGATCGAGCCGGTGGATGGACATCTTCAACTTATTACCACTCAAGCCTGCCCAGATGGGTACAGAATTTTAATGCCCAATTGAATATCGCATCGTTTGTTGATTCTACATGGCAACGCCTTGTCAGCGAAGATATTTATACCTCAAATACGAGAGCTGATAATTTTTATGGTGAAGCGGATTGGACAATGTCCAAAGGTTATAGTCCAACATTCCCGATTGATTTTAAGGAAATGGGGGCGGAAGCGATTATTGGTTCTTACGCCTATATACCTCATGGAGATAACACTGTATTAAAACTTGGTTTAACTGCAGTCAATGAATATCACATGGGTAAAGATGAGATACCAGATATTTTATTTTTGGGACTTTCCGCAACAGATGGGGTCGGTCACAGCTTTGGTCCTCATTCTCACGAACAATTGGATAATTATCTCAGGTTAGATAAAAACTTGGGTGCCTTTATTCAAAAACTGGAATCGGAAGTGGGTTCTGGAAAAGTGCTATATATTTTATCCAGCGATCACGGCGCATTGGGTTTACCAGAATATTTAAAATCCCAAGGAATTGATTCAGGACGCATTCCCCATCTGAAACGTGATTCACTCTATACCTTTGTACAGAACGAAATTGAGAAACAAGTCGGTCCGGGGAAAGTTACTCGTTATGGCAATTTTTTCTATTATGACAAATCTATCAATCAAATGGAGCAGGAAGTAGCAACTGAAATTTTGAAGTCCCATTTATCTAAATTGGATGGTATCCACACGGTCATCACGAAGGAGGATATGTTAAAGGGTGGAGACAGCGTTTATAAAACGCGTTTAAAAAATATGGTTCATCCCGATAAAAGCCCTGACGTTTATCTTATCCCTAAAAAATATTGGACGTGGAAATATCCGCAAGGCGCCAGTCATGGCTCACCATATGATTACGATGCCCATGTGCCATTGATCTTTGCCCGTGCCGGGCAAAAGGCAAAAATAAAATTGGTTCGTGTTAAGACGGTGGATATTGCACCCACAGTGGCAAAAATATTACAAATAGATTTTCCTAAATCAATTGATGGAAAAGCATTAAATCTTGATGAATAAAGATGCATGAGTCTTAATGGTTTATACAAAAAACTTTAAATCATATAATTTTCATGTTCATACACAGTAATAAATCGGGTAACTTTCCAGCCGATTTTTAACCTCGAATGAAGGAGAAGGCATGTCTGAAAATGTCAAAGAATTTACTTCAGCCAATTTTGATGCTGACGTAATTAAGTCCGATACCCCTGTGCTTGTAGATTTTTGGGCAGAGTGGTGCGGCCCCTGTCGTGCAATAGCACCGATAGTGGAAGAAGTGGCCAACGAATATGACGGAAAAGTCAAAGTTGGCAAATTAAATGTGGACCATGAGAATGAAATGGCCATGCAATTCGGCGTTCGGAGTATTCCGGCGCTTTTGATATTCAATCAGGGTGCAGTAGTTAATCAAATAGTTGGCGCTGTCCCCAAGTCAAAAATAACTGAAATACTAGACTCAGTTATTTAATTTAAATGAATCGAAAGGTTATCATTATCGGTTCGGGCCCTGCAGGATTAACTGCAGCATTGTATTCAGCCCGGGCCAACTTAAATCCATTGGTGTTGGAAGGTAATCAGCCGGGGGGTCAATTGACCATTACGACTGATGTCGAAAATTACCCAGGTTTCCCTGAAGGAATTATGGGGCCTGAACTGATGGATTTGTTCCGTAAACAAGCTGAACGATTTGGTGCTGAATGCCATTTCAAACATGTGACTAAAGTTGATTTTAGTGAACGGCCGTTTAAAGTATGGGTGGGTGATGAAGTATTTACAAGTGAATCTGTCGTGCTTGCCACCGGGGCTTCTGCGCGAATGCTTGGACTTGAAAGTGAAGCAGAGCTAATGGGATACGGAGTTTCTGCCTGTGCAACATGTGATGGGTTTTTCTACCGTGACAAAAAAGTGCTCGTGGTGGGTGGCGGAGATTCTGCTCTTGAAGAAGCAACTTATCTCACCAAATTTGCGTCAGAAGTAATTATTGTTCACCGTCGGGATGAATTCCGTGCGTCAAAGATAATGACTGATCGCGCATTGGCTCATCCAAAAATTAAAGTGGCATGGAATTCTGTCATTGATGAGATTCTTGGCACCAAAGAAAAAGGCGTCCATGGCGTAAAAATGATGGATACACAAACCGGTGACATTTGTGAAGAATCTTGTGATGGTGTTTTTATGGCCATTGGTCATAAACCGAACACAGCACTATTTATTGATATTCTTGATTCTGACCAAGCAGGTTATTTAATAACCAATCATGGCAGTACCGCTACTAATATTGAAGGGGTGTTTGCCTGTGGTGATGTTCAGGATCATATTTATCGACAAGCAGTTACGGCGGCAGGAACGGGCTGTATGGCAGCCATTGATGTTGAACGGTTTTTAGAAAGCCAGAACAACTAGATAACTTTCCGATTCATCATTTTACTGAAAAGGAGTAAAAGATGAGTCAAAGAACAACTACAATATATGATATCAAAGGATTGAAAAAATCCTATGAGAATCACCCTATATTAAATATTCGTCGATTGGAAATTCATCGGGGAACTATCTATGGTATGATTGGTCCAATTGGATCAGGGAAATCAACCTTTTTTAATATTCTTGCTGGTTTCACTAAACCGACGGATGGCATGGTGAAATTTGAGAATGAAGAATTTGAAACAAACTGGTTGGGGAAAATAAAGAGAAATCCAGAAATAGCTTTGGCTAATATTGCCTCTATTTCCAAGGGGTCTACCGTAAACGATGTTGTTAAATCTATCAATAAAAATAGATTAGAAAGCCGAACATCAAATTATTTTAAGAATGGATCACTTTCTTTTTTATTAAAACGAAAGTTAAGTGCTCTTTCTCCCGGAGAGCTTGCTATGCTGAATATGATTGTTGCTTTAGAATCTGATCCACGGGTATTATTGATTGACGATTATGGTGTATTTTTTGATAAAAATATGGAAGCGGATTTTCGAAAAAAAATCGTCAGAATGAATAAAGATTTAGGTACGACTATTATATTGGCCGCCCCATCGGATCTGCATATAAAACGGATTGCTTCTGTTCTAATATATCTCGACAATGGTCATATTTCTAAAATTCGTCCTGGCGCGGGAAGGGGCGGATTTAATAAAGATAAAAAATCCCCTCAACGGAAGGGACAAAGAAATTATCGTAAATCTTCCTGATAGACGTAAATTTTACCTATGCAGCGGATAACAAGATCTCAGTCTGATCGTTTGCTGACTGGTGTTTGTGGCGGTGTGGCCGATTATTTTTCAATTGACCCTACAATGGTACGGTTAATATGGATATTTTTTACCTTATTTGGTGGGTCGGGATTATTGGCATACATCATTGCAACATTGTTGATACCGGATACTAATTCCCAAGAACGTTATTTTATATTAGATACTTTGAAAAGTAATCCACTTTGGGGTATTCTATTTATTTTATCGGGATTAATTCTTTTTCTTCAGTATGATCATATTTTTTATCTATTTTGGGCTTCCTTTTGGGGAAATTTCATCAACATCTCTATCGCATTTGTATTGCTGGGAATTGGTATTTATCTTCTATACAACCGGCAAAATAAAATTAAATCCAATAATAAAAATGTTCTTGGCAATCCACTTCATTTATCAATAGATGATAAAAGGCTTGCTGGCGTTTGTGGAGGATTGGGAGAGTCCTTGGTGATTGATCCGAATATTGTACGTGTTCTATGGGTATTCGGTACATTTATGAGTATCGGTGTGGGCGTTCTACTCTATATTATTTTGGCATTAATTTTGCCAGAAAAAATTGTTGCAACGGAGGATATATAGATAATGGAATTAAATCGATTTAACGAAATTACATCTGGCTTTTCAGAAAAAAATGTTTTGGTCGTGGGTGACCTTATGCTAGATACATATTTATGGGGAAATGCAGAAAGAATTTCTCCCGAAGCACCCGTACCCGTTGTCAAAGTCAACAAAATTGAACACAATCCAGGTGGTGCGGCAAATGTGGCCTTAAATCTTGCAACTTTAGGGTGTAAAGTATCCGTGATTGGATTGATTGGCTCTGATACGGAAGGAAAAATTTTAACCAATATTCTGGACCAACGGAATATTGTATGTACCAATTTGGTAGAAAGTGACAATCGACCCACGACAGTAAAGTCAAGAATAATAGCACACAATCAGCAAGTGGTTCGTGCCGATCGGGAAGTGCTGAGAGATCTTTCTGAATTATCAAATAAAGCATTGATAGAGGCGGTTGATTCCACTTTGAGTGATGTGGATGCGGTTGTTTTGGGTGATTACAATAAAGGAGTATTAAACTCAGGTTCAATAGCCCATATTATTCAAATGGCTGGGGAAGCAGAAAAACCTGTTTATGTGGACCCGAAAAAAGCCAATTTTAAAATGTATAAAAATGTGCGGTTATTTAAACCGAATTTAATTGAATTTAAAAATGCCTATGCAGTGAATGAATCGTTAGAAGTTGCAGGATTTAAGCTAAAGAATGAATTAAATGCGGATATTCTTATGATTACCCGTAGCGCAGATGGTGTATCGCTATTTAACGGGTCAGATTATCATCATATTCCAACCAAAGCGCGACAGGTACACGATGTCTCAGGCGCAGGTGATACTGTAATTGCAGCATTTACATTATCGGATTTATGTGGAGCCACACCGGAAGAATCTGTGGAAATTTCAAATTATGCGGCGGGCCGAGTGTGTGAAGAAGTGGGTGTAGTGCCGATTAGTCTTGATATGTTGAATGAAATGCTTGATCATCATAACAGCATTTAATTCCTCCTTTTATCTCATTAAATTCATCTTATTATTCATTCCATAATCATGATTCGTCACTTCCTCTTATCCATTTTATATGTTAGTTTTGCCTTTACCCAACCAGAATTAAGGTTTCAAACATTCGATTGGGTTCAATATCGCCATACGGGAAAAGTAAATTCAATTACCTTTAGCGATCGATTTGCCTATATTGGTACACAATCCGGCGGTGTATTACGGTTTAATCTTTTTTCTGAACGGTTTGAAGAGCCTATTACCCGGGCACAAGGGTTGCATAGTAACATTATTACGGCTGTTCATCGCTCATCAAATAGTATGTTATGGGTGGCAACACCAATGGGAATTGAATCCAGCCTGGATGAGGAAGGCGATTGGCGTTTTATCAATAGAGATATGATAGGACTCCCACCCGGATCCTATGTAGAGCGAATTGGTGAGTCAGAGCATTATATATGGTTAGATACGCCGGGATTGGTTTATCGCCTTGATCCATTGACCGGTATTATGATCGGCATCATGGCGAACCCAGATGAATCCGTTAATTGGAGTTCGGGGTTATTGCGGTTTCAGCCAGAACTATCTGAATTTCTTATTGAGTATTCATTCTTGGATGGGTGGATGACAGATTTGCAAAATTTGATTCATCCTGATGGAGAAAATATGGATATCACCACGATTGCAAAAAATTCTTTTAATGAAGTATGGATTGGGACAGAAGATGGTACTTTTTTTCGAGGTGATCCAACCATGAAAAGTATGACACCATTTCGATTTAGTCTTTCCAGCAATGATATACAAACAATTGGTGGAGATGATTCATTTTGGCTTGGGGGACAGTTGGTGCACCTTCAATCTGGAGTCACCTATATGGATATAGATCGAGAAATCGCCGATAATTATATGTTTAACAAAACAATAAATATGGATGAAACTTCCATATTCTCAATATTGGAATTGAAAAAAGAAATATGGTTCGGGGGTGAAAACACCTTATTGGTTTACAATAAAAAGCAGGATTTCTGGCGGTCATATAATTTAAGACTGGGAGGAGGAGTGAGTAGGGCCACATCTATGATAGACGCTGGAGATGATGTATGGGTAGGCAGTTCCCGCGGCATTACGATTCTGAATAAAAGTAATAAAAAACCCATATTATCAAAAGTAGAGGAATACTTCAACAATATTTATATATATGACATGGCCGTGGGAAAAAATAAAATTTGGATTGGTACGGAAACGGGTCTATTTCTATATGATCAGACAAAAATAATGATACAGGAATACACTACATACGGATATAAAAAGAAGGATGTTACATTCCCCTTAAAATATATTGATTATACTGCTTTTACCCAGGATTCACGGCAAATTTTAGCTGCAAATCGATCGGGAGTATTGAAATTTAATTTTATGGATCGACAATGGTCTAATGCAGTTGATCCGGCAATTTTTGGTGGATTAGAAATCAAAGCTATGGCATTACATAAAAATATAGTGTTTATCGCTAATGAAAATGGTATTGTCCAATATGATATGAAAAAAAATCTAATGGATGTGTTTAATTATTCATTTATAGGACAGGTAAACGACATGTATATTAAGGGAAGAAAAATTTGGTTGGGAACTACCGAAGGCTTAATCTCGTACCGATATAAATGAAACATATTCATAAATATATTATAATAATTGTGCTTTTGATTAGCCACGTATTGGTTGCTCAAATACGGCCAAACAGTAAGCGTCAGAAGGAAGCGATACGCCAATATGGCTTTTCTATTTTTAGTGTGGCAGATGCAAAATCCGACTCTATCCGAATTTTAGCATTTCTGTCCGTACCCAACCATGTTTTACAATTCCTAAAGATAAAAGATGGATTCGAAGCGCAATATGAGGCAACCATTTCTTTAAAAAGAAAGAAAGGAAACCTTGTTGGCCGTCGTAATTGGTCGAATAAATTAAAAACAATAGATTACCTTGAGTCCACATCAAAAGAGATTTTTACTATTCATCAAGTTGAGTTTAAAGTTGTTCCAGGAGATTATGTTATTTCTGCCGAATTGCTGGATGGAGATTCGAAAAATAGTGGAGTTCGGGAAAAAGAATTGAAATATTCCGAACATAAAGGAGACCTTGCTTTATATACGCCATTTTTTCTGGATTATCTTTCAGGGAATTGGGGTTTAGATGACAATGAAATTCCCATGTTTCAAGATATTATGGGGGCAAAAGTAACCCGCGCTTCCTTTTTTGTTTCAGGAAAAATAAAACCGGGACCTTATACGTTAGAGGTTACAGTTCTCAGTTCAAAGAAAAAAGAATTATGGAAGAAATCATTTGAGTCAAATTCGAAGGACGAATATTTCCACCAACGAATTATCATTCCGGATAAAATTGCGAAGCAGGGATTACGGAAAAAAGTGGATATAGTTTTAATACAAGGGAATGAACGAAAGAAGGAATCTGTGATTTTATCCCTGAGTAAGATCGGCATTTCTTCATCCATCAGTAATATTGACCAAGCTGTTGAAAATATGAGGTATATCCTTCATGATGATGAGTGGAAAAAATTAAGCAAATCTAAAAATACTGATAAAGAAACGCTCTTTCTGGAATATTGGGAAAGTCGAGATCCAACACCTGAGACTTCAGATAATGAAGTAATGAATGAATATTTTTCTCGTGTTAGTTATTCAAATAATAATTTTAAATCTTATTTGCCCGGTTGGAAAACTGATATGGGAATGATCTATATTTTATTTGGACCTCCTGATGATTTAGAAGTTTATAACGATCCGTTGAGCCGCATATATTCACAACGATGGCATTATTATCGAATCAATAAATACTTTGATTTTATTGATGAAAATGGTTTTGGAGATCATCGTTTATCCACTCCGTTTTTTAGAGCTAGGAGTCGGTGAACGTATTTCTCATTCCTGATAGTAGTATCGAGAATGAATTATCAATAATTGAGGTACCATTGAAATCCGAATATTTTTGTTTCATTTTATCAGGTAAATAAAGAAAAAACCTGATCTCAGATAGTTTTATTCTATAAGCTAACCGTAACTTTTACCAAATCTTTTGACAGATCCAATAATGATAGATCGATTTTCATATAGTAGTTTAGAAACATACAAGAAGTGTCCAGCGCAATTTCGATTCCGATATATTGATAAAATATATAAAGATGATGAAGGAATTGAAGCATTCATGGGCAAACGTGTCCATGAAGCCTTGGAATTTTTATATGAAGAAGTGATGGCATGCCGTCTTCCATTTATGGATGGGATTATGGAAAAATATCACGAAGTGTGGGAAGAAAACTGGCATGACCGAATTGCCATTGTTCGGAAAGAAAACAAACCGAAATATTATTATGAACTTGGTGAACGATGTATCGCGGCCTATTATCGGACTCATTCACCTTTCGATCAACCTGCCATCGGCACGGAGGTTGAATTTGTTTTTTCTATGGATCAATCTGAAAATTATATGATGAAAGGAATTTTGGATAGGTTAGATCACGATGGTGAGGGAAATTATGAAATCCACGATTACAAGAGTGGAAAGCGATTGTTGTCACAAAATGCTGCAGATAAAGATCGTCAATTAGCTCTATATCAAATTGCCATAGAAAATTCCTATGAAAATGTAAAATCTGTAAAATTAGTATGGCATTATCTTCAATATAATCAGAAAATATACTCACAGAGGAATGAACAACAGTTGAATGAATTGAAGGATAATACAAAAAATAGGATTGATGAAATTCGTGCCCATATTCAAAATGGGGGCGCATTTATACCTAAAAAATCGATTCTTTGCAATTGGTGTTACTATTGGGAAGAATGCTCAATTAAAAGTGGGACGAATCCCTACATATAGGATATAATGAAACTAAACCAAAACGAATTGAAAGCGTTGAAAACCCTGCTTTCTGATCCTGAAAACCGAATTGATGAATCGCTGGATAATCTATACAACAAAATGATATCCAATAGAGAAATAAGTTTATACATCGATGGCGCTGCGGACCTACACTCAAAGACTGCTGGAATTGGTGGTGTTATTACAAAAGATGGCGAAGAGGTTTTTTCATTTTCGGAATACCTGCATGATGCCACAAACAACGAAGCTGAATACGCTGCACTAGTTAAGGGATTAAAATATCTCATCCAGTTAAAATTGTTAAATGCAAATATTTACTCTGATAGTGAACTTGTTGTCAAACAAATTAAAGGTGAATACAGGGTAAAGCATCCCCGGATGCAAGAATTATATAAAGAGGCCATGGATCAATTTCAACACATGGATACTTGGACCATTAATCACATATTACGAGATAAAAATGATACGGCCGATGGACTGGCAAAATCCGGACGGTTGAAAGGGAAAAAATAATTCTATTTCTCATTTTTTAATTGATGAATCCATGGGTGATTTTAAATTAGATTTGTGGTCATTAATCCGAGCATAAACTATTAAAAGATAACTAAAATGGGATTCTTCAAATCTATAACCAAACCACTTAATTGGATATCCGGTGACATTGCCATCGATCTGGGTACGGCAAATACACTTGTTTATATAAAAGGTAAAGGTGTTATGGTGAATGAACCATCAATTGTAGCCAGATCCGTTCATGATGGTAAAATTATTGCTGTAGGGTATGAGGCAAAAGCCATGGTAGGGCGGACCCACAGGGAGATTGAAACGATACGACCACTACAGGATGGTGTCATTGCCGATTTTGAAATGACAGATGGACTGATCCAGGGATTTATTCAAAAAATAAATATGAATCGACTGGCAAGACCCCGTATGGTGATTTGCGTGCCTTCTGGCGTGACAGAAGTTGAACGCAGGGCTGTGAGAGATTCAGGTGAACGGGCCAATGCCCGGGAAGTTTTTTTGATTGAAGAACCGGTGGCAGCCGCTATTGGGATGGGTCTCGACATATCAAAGCCGATTGGTAACATTATTGTCGATATTGGCGGAGGCACAACAGAAATTGCGGTGATTGCCCTGAATGGAGTTGTAACTAAGGAAGCCATTCGTGTTGCTGGGGATGAAATGGATGAAGCGATCATCCAGTGGTTTCGGAATGAACATAAACTGGATATTGGTAACTCATCAGCGGAGTCTATTAAAAAATCTGTAGGGTCTGCCATGCGTGTTAAAAGTGAAGTAATTGCTGTAAAAGGCCGCGATTTTGTTTCGGGAATTCCTAAAACGATTGAAGTTTCATCGGATGAGATTCGACAATCTCTTAAAGATCCCATCAACGCCATTGTTGAAGCAGTCAAACGGGCATTGGAGTTAACCCCTCCTGAATTGTCAGCTGATATTCTTGATCGTGGAATCATTATGACTGGTGGAGGAAGTATGCTCAAGGGAATTGACCAGTTAATTAGAGAGCGAACAAATGTGCCTGTTAATATTGATGAAGAACCCTTGCTTTCTGTTGTAAAAGGAACAGGTAAAGTACTCGAAGATGTCAAAAAATATGAGTCTGTTCTAATTTAACCTTTGGATGCGGAATCTATACTTATCCCTTTTAAAATATAAAGACCATTTAATTTTTCTGATAGCTATTACGCTATCCCTTTCATTATTATTAAAAAATGATGCACCGGATGTATTGCTTATCCGGGGAAAATTCAGCGATTATTTTTCATTTATATCCTCTCCATTCTCCTGGGTAAAAAGTATGACCCAACTCCAAGAAGAAACCCAGTACCTCCGTGATAAAAATATCCAGTTAACGTTAAAAATGGAAGCCATGTTAATGGCCCAAGGAGAAAATAATGATTTAAGGGATTTACTCCGATTCAAACAAGAAAGTAATTTACAATTATTAGCAGCGCGGGTGGTTAATATGGGTTCTTCATCGAATTTATCCTCAATCACTCTTGATATTGGATCGAACCATGGTGTGAAAGTCAATCAACCAGTATTGATCCCAGAGGGAGTTGTCGGAAAAACAGTTGTTGTGGGTAAGACATCAACTATTGTTCAAATTATCAAAGATGGAAACTATAGACTATCTGTTAGAATTCTTCCATCAGGAAATGTAGGAATACTTCAATTTATTACCAATGACTACTGTGAAGTGCGTGAATTACAAAAGAATTCAACGATTTCTGTAGGTGATAAAGTAGTCACCTCTGGGTTCAGCCGTATATATCCGAAAAACCTTCCCGTTGGAGAAGTGGTTGAAATTGTGGACGATAGGGGTAGCTTCCAGACCATTGCCAAAGTACGGATAAAACCGGATTTAAGTGCGTTATTAAATGTATTTATTGTCCTTGAGAAAATTGATGAAGCTGATTAATATTTTATTGTTGGCAGCATTTGTATTTTTCATTCAGTTCTTCTTGGTCGATTTATTATCTCTAAAGATGATTCGGCCTGATTTCCTAGTCATTTACATTTTTTATATCAGTTTGGTTTTTGGGAAAACACCTGGTGTACTGATCGGGTTTTCCTTAGGATTACTGTCAGATTTATCTGGAGTAGGCTCCCTATTTGGATTGGCCCCGCTCACTTTATCAGTTACAGCATATTTATCAGGATTTTTACACGGAAAATATGAACGACTTTTACCCTATGTTTTTCATAGCGCATGGATTTCAATCATCGCCTCTCATTTTCTTTTGATTTCTTACTTTCGATTCCAAACAATTTTTCTTTCTGACCCAATTACATTCTGGATGCAGTGGTTTATGTCGTTTTCATACACTATGCTATTCTTTTTAATTGTTCAATTCTTTTATCCTGTTAAAGAAGCATCTCGTGCTGAAATCACTTAATTTTACATCAAAATCAAGGTATTGGATCATGATAGGTGTTGTGGTACTTGTACACTCGGTACTTGCTTTTCGATTTTTTCAGTTACAGGTATTAGACTTTGATATTTATAATCAGCGAGCAGAAAGTAATCGAATTCGGGCCATGTCAATACCTGCTCCACGTGGATTAATCCTTGATAGACATGGAGAAATTATAGTAGATAACTACCCAACCTATATTCTTTACGGTATTGGGGCAGAGATCATAAATAAAAAACATAATTACAATGTGATTAGTCAATCCACCGGTATCGATACGACCGTTCTCAAAAAAAATTATCAAAACTATTATCGTAACCGCTTTGTTCCTACACGGTTGGCTAAAGATTTGACAATTAACCAATTGAGTCGGTTAGAGGAAGAAAAAAATGAATTGAGCGGGATTATTTACAAGCAATTTCCGGAAAGGATTTATAATCAAAAAATTCACGCATCTCATGTGTTGGGATATTTAAAAGAAATAGATAGGCAGTCAATTGAAAAATTAGGTGAAGACAATCAATATGAATACGGTGATTTAATTGGATGGTCAGGAATAGAAAAGAATTATGAATCTTCTCTTCGAGGGAAAAAGGGTGTCACCTATTATCAAGTGGATGCTTTTGGCCGAGAAGCGGGAAAAATATTTGGACAAGAAAGTATATTACCCTATCCTGGAAAAAATACCACGACAACTTTGGATGTATCTCTACAACAATTGCTTGAAACTGAATTGAGAGGTCGGAGAGGGGTAGGCATTGTATCTCGCCCAGAAACAGGTGGAATATTAGCTTACGTTAGCGCCCCTAACTATAACCCAGATTTATTTACGGGTTTAATTTCTAATTCAGATTGGCAGTCCGTCATTGCCGATACCAATAGACCCTTATTAGATCGTGTAGCCAATGGTCTTTATCCGCCTGGATCGATTTTTAAAATGGTGGTGGCGATTGCTCTATTAGAAAAAAAAATAATCAATCCTCAGGATGAAATATTTTGTGCTGGATCCTATGACTTTTATGATAGATCATTTGGATGTTGGAAACCAAATGGTCATGGAAACACAAATCTGGAACAGGCTATCGTTCAATCTTGTGATGTTTATTTTTATCAAGTGATTCAGAAAATAAAATTGGATGAATTGGCGGAGGCGGCAAATCAATTTGGTTTTGGTCTTGAAACTTATATAGATCTTCCTTCAGAAATGAAGGGGATCATGCCAACACAGGAATTTATGAATAGACTCTATGGCAGATGGGGTTGGTCACAAGGTGCTTTGTTAAATATGGCGATTGGGCAAGGAGAAATATTAGTTACGCCATTACAAATGGCACGATATATCAATATGTTGGCCACAAAGGGGAAAACCCGGACACTTCACATAGTTCAGAATAAAAACCATAATATCCCTGAACCAAACATTAGTAATCGGTCTTGGAATTTGATACAAAAGTATATGAGTAAAGTTGTAACCGCACCCCAGGGGACGGGCAGACGATCAAATCCAAAAATACCTGGTTTGAAAATTTGGGGAAAAACAGGTACTGCAGAAAACCCACATGGTGAGCCTCATGCATGGTATATCGCATACGGAGAAAAAGATGGAGAAATGATTTCTGTTGTTATTTTGTTGGAAAATGGCGGACACGGTGGGGAAGTGGCAACCCCACTGGCCCGAAACGTTTTTAAACATTATTTTAATTCGAATAGAACAAAACTTGCAAAAAATTAATGTTACGCGATTTTAGAAAAAAAATATTAAAATCTCCAATAAGTGTACTTCTCCCCGTTTCTGGGTTGATAATTCTTGGATTATCCACATTATTTAGTATTACTGCTACCCAAGGGCAAACGCCACCAAATGCATTATCAAAACAGATTATTTTTATGATACCTGCTTTAATATTAATGTCCATAATACTGCTTACTCCCAGGCGGATCATCCATAAATATATTTATTTAATATATGGGTGTATTCTCATTGCGGTAACTCTTCCGTTTTTCGGAGAAAAAATAGCTGGTACATATCGATGGATAAATTTTGGACTCCCTTTTGGATTACAGCCTTCAGAAATTGCCAAATGGGTTATTGTGATTGCACTTGCTCGATATTTATCGGACCATAATCTTAAAATAAAAAATATTGACGCCATTGTTGTACCATTTCTTATTGTCTTATTCCCAACGATGATTGTGTTAAATCAGCCTGACTTAGGAACAGCATTTGTCATGATCATACCTGTTTTCACCATGTTATTTTGGGCAGGCTCCCGACCAATTCATCTGTTTTTAATCATTGCACCATTTCTCAGTGTCTTTACAGCATTTGATATTTTAGTCTTTTCCATCTGGGCTGCCATCATGGCTGTGGTTATATTTTTATCGCGATTAAAATTGTGGCATGCTTTGGGTTTATATTTCAGCAACATATTTTTAGGATTAATTTTCCCTCTGATGTGGGGTTCACTTCGGTCTTATCAGCAGAATCGACTATTATCTCTTTTTAACCCAGAATTGGATCCATTGGGTGTCGGTTATCAAATCATTCAAAGTAAAATAGCTTTGGGATCTGGTGGATTTATGGGTAAAGGCTGGGGACAGGGTACTCAGACCCATTTGAAATTTCTTCCGGTGCAGGAATCAGATTTTATCGTCAGTGTAATTGGAGAGGAACTTGGGTTTTTAACTTTACTCATTATGCTTGTGTTGTTTTCCTGGCTCATTATTAAAATTATCCGATTAGCCTTGGATACCACAGATAGGTTCTCTTCTCTGGTGTTGGTAGGAATATCAACCATATTTTTGACCCATGTATTTGTGAATTGTGCCATGACCGTCGGTATGATTCCAGTAAAAGGCTTGCCGCTACCATTTATATCTTATGGTGGCTCTTTTCTCTTGTCATGTTTTATGATGGTTGGTTTTGTATTGAATTTTGGTCGGGAAAAATTAGACTGATACTTCCTGAAAAAGATAATGACGTGTTGGGATGATCAGCGGTAAATTATATACTTAAATTTGAATGTTTAATCCGAGGCTAATATTCATGATGAATCGTTTACTCAAAGATATCCTTACTCTTATGGTCCTTTTTTCCTTTACGATTGGTTATGGGCAGGATACCGCTACCAAGAGGGAATTGAAACGGCTGAATGCAAAAATTGACCGCGAAAATGTACGGGTAGATTCTTTAGATACGCAAATTCGGCTCCTGCTACCCGAGTTACAAAATGCACTCAAAGCAAATTTGAGAGCAAAAGAACAAACGGATTCCGTTGCTATTTTATTAATTAACCGAATTAATACGATTCAAAATAAAATGCGGTTGATGGAAGATAAAGCAGCGTATATCGATAGTGTCAATTTTGAAATTTTGGCACAACTCGTTATGGTTGAAAATAAAATTGTAACCTTGACTAATAGTTTTACTGAAATGTATAATTTGAGGAATAATAAGGTTGGTGACAGGGTGAGTTCAAAAATTAGTCCTGCTGAATATAAGAAAACTTATATAGCCGCACTTTCATCCTATCAAAATGGAAATTTAGAAAAAGCTGTAACCGGTTTTGCCGGTTTAGTGATGAGCGATCCATCTAACGTATTGGCAGATAACAGTCAATACTGGCTTGGAGAATGCTATTATACAATGAAGAATTATAAACGTGCGATTATTGAATTTGAAAAAGTATTTATGTTCCCGGGAACGGATAAAGATGATGATGCCCAGTTAAAACTTGGTCACTGTCACCGCAGTATGGGAAATATTGAAAAAGCACGAGAAGAGTACCAAAGATTAATTGATTATTTCCCTGGTTCAGAATTTTACGATAAAGGCCGGGAATCTCTAAAACAACTTCAAATAAAATAAAAATAGAGCAAATATGTCGTTAAAACTTTTTTATCTCACTACTGAAATATCTCCATTTGCAAGTACATCCCATTTGGGAGATTATTCAGTTTTTATTCCGTTATCCCTGCAAACAAAGGGACATGATGTTAGAACGATGATACCCAAATATGGGTTTGTTAGTGAAAGAAAATATATTTTGCGAGAAGTGATTCGTCTTCGAGAAATTCCATTTGACTTTGATGGTCAGGAAGTGATTACGTCAGCAAAAAGTGCATTTATTCCGAAGACAAGAGTACAAGTTTATTTTTTAGAAAATACTGATTGGTATAAATCATTGACAAATTTGCTGTATAAAGCAAAAAACGGACGTATTCTTACCGACAATGGTGCCCGATATGCCTATTTCTCAAAGGCAGCTATTGCAACGTTACCTCATTTGTTTTGGAAGCCGGACGTTTTAATCTGTAATGGTTGGCAAAGTTCCTTTGTGCCTCTCATTTATCAGCAAATTTATGATTCTAAAGATTTTTACGGAAAAATTAAAACTGTTTTAACTGTTCATTCAGTAGATGAATTTTGCAATATTTCACGAAGTGCATATGATAAAGTGGGTGTAACACTGCCAAAAACAATTAAAGGGGATACGGTGAACTGCTATGAAGCAGCGGCTCCTTTTGCAGATTTGATTGTGGCAGTGGATTCTCCGTCTAACGATGTGACATCCAAACTTTTGGAACTTCCTGGCATTCAAACGCACAAGAAGAAAATAGTCTCCATATCAATTGATGATGATGAATCGCCAAATTTCAAAGCCACTGCCGATGCACTGAATGAAGAATTGATGAAACATTTCGCCTGATTTATCGTAGCAATACTTCCTAAATAACCATTCATGAATATTAATATTTTGAACACAACCCTGGGTGTGTGTCTTGTGGGTCTGTTGGCTTTGTCCGCCTGTGAGGAAGCAGCCATCCCTGTTGGTGTAGATAATACACCTATAACACTGGATACCATTTCATTTCCTGTCGTTAGCGCGATTTCTTACCAGTCACCACCAGAGATGGGTAAGACGGAATACTTATATTTTGGTAAACAGGATGGTTTTGATTTCCAATATAATTTGATCAAATTCGATAGTACAAGCGTTACAGCAAATACGCCATTTTCATATTTCAATGATTCCTTGGTCGTAGTGGATAGTTTGAGATTGTCTTTACGGTTTGATAAAGATTCGATCGCCAGTGATGTAAAATTCCAGCTTCGGTATTTCCCGAGTGGCGGGGATTCGGTTTTTAATGAATTGGAATCAAATTACTTAAACTTTAATCAAGCCATTGCATCTGAAATAATCAGTACTGCGCAAATGGAAGCAGATTCTATTGATACGAATAAGACTGAAGTATATTTGAATTTCACGCTGGATTCCTCAATAGTGAATGCATTCAGGGATACGAGTGTACTTGAATATAATCGATCCTTTCTTGTGGAATTAGCAAATGAATCATCGGAATCATTTTATTTTCATAGTACTGATATTCAAGCAGGTATTAAACCTGAGTTGACTGTATTCTATCGCCAATTTTTATCCGATACCGTTGTGTTGGATACCACATCTCGTTCTTACCTTGCGGTGGCGGATATCAGTATTATTAGCCCACCTCCAATTTCATATGAAGACTCAACTACATTATCGGTGAGTATAGCGAAAGGTCTCAAATCAATAGTGTTTGTAGATATGGGAGATTGGACCTTGCCGTCCAAGTCAATCGTATCTTCCGCTCAAATTATATTTAACAGGGTTGAATCGGACTCAATCGCCCAATTCAAAGTGATTTCCCATCCGATGACCAGTGACGGGGATTATGAAAGGTTTGCTTCATATACGGATGATCCTTATGATGAAGATTTGAACTATTTTACTTCTACTATCCTCATAGATAATGTGCTAAAAATAAATCATCGCAAGGTTGCCACTGAAATAGGACATAAGAATTTCACAAATTTAGGATTTAAACTTCAGTCGAGTTTTAGTAATGATCCTTTTACTACCGTTAAATTTTATGGTATCAACAATACAGATTCTTATCCAGTAATGAGAGTAATTTATGTTCTCCCGTAACAGAACGATTATTTTCTTGTTACTCTTAGGCTTCTTAAATGCACAATCTGTTTTTAATGCATATGGTTTAGGTTTATCGAAAAGCACTCATCATACCGCTTCCGCCGGTGCAGGAAGTATTGGACTTGTTCCAACATTTCATCCTGGTGTTTCATTTGATAATCCTGCCACTTGGCCGGGATTGCAATTTACTTATGTAAGTGGATCTTATTCGAATCGAAGTATTGAGATTGGAAGTCAAGTCAGTAGCAATTACGGCAACGGTTTTGACAAAATCCAATTTGTGATTCCTATCCAAAACCGCTTTGCCATTGGTCTTTCTCTTAAACCAGTCAATGATCATAATGCATATTTCAAAACAGATTCTACCCGTATAAATTTTCAGGGTCGTGATCTCATATTCAATAAAGAATTTCGTTCAGGTGGCGGCATATTAGCCGGGTCATTTGGATTCGCCATTCCTATGAATGATAGAATGGGGTTGGGTTTATCGTTTGATAAGTTATTTGGTTCGTCAAGGGATGAGGAATCGTTAATATTGAACTCAGTTCATTATCGATTATTCAATATCAAAACGTATAGTGGTTCCGTATTTAATATTAATTTTGCCGGAAAATTTTATGATGCAAAAAATGTAATAGTAACGGGATATGCACGCATTAGCATGACTAGGGAACCGGTTTCCGGTACACAATACCAATTTGATTTATTTGAAGATATAAATGATAATTATTCTTTTGATACGGATGATTATCCAGCTACGATTGACGTGGATACAGTTAAGGTTTCAAATATTTATGCTCCCAGCAGTTTCAGTCTTGGTCTGAATGCTGGATTCAATAATGATTTAAATGTTTTTGGAGAATTTCAATTATGGACTGATCAGGCGATCAATGGAAAATATACCAGTATATATAAGGATCAAATTGGATCCAAATCACATGTGGGTGGTGGGCTCGTTAAATTCGGAAAAATGGGAGCACGATCCTGGCAGGATAGAATAACGATGCGATTTGGTATATTTAAGGAATCTTACCTATTAAAAAATAGTGGAAGAAAGATAAATGAGGATGGAATAACGATAGGGTTTGGATATAAATTCGCCGCCACTGGAAACCAGTTAGATATAGCTTATCGCACCGGTGCCAGATTTATGACGAACGATTATAAAGAATCAATTCAAGAAATTACCATAGGACTTAGTTTGGGCGATATATGGTTTCTAAGAAGGAGAGCAAAGCAATAAAAAATCTAAAATTTATTCAAAAATTATTAATATTGGGTGTTGTATCAGTTTTTATGACCATGTGTGTGCCACCCGAACAGTCTGATGCGGATGCGGATGCAACGGAACAAGCACGGTTGGATTCTATTCGAAAAGTACGATGCCCCCGGGTTTTCAGTAGCGCAGCAGAATTTTATAAAAATCGTGATTGGGAATCCACTGTTCGTGCTTATGATGAATTGACAGACTTAGGGTGTGATCAGGATGACCCCAAGGAAGTGTATCTCTATTATGCGATTGCCTATGAATATATGGGGAAATACGACAGTTCTGAAATTGTCTTGTTAAAAGGACTTACATTTCTTCCGGACAATGTAGCTTTGAGAAAACGTCTTGCTTATGCTTATGATAAACAGGGAAAAGCTGAACTTCGAATGGACGAATTGGA
>JAPYOT010000017.1:28109-31099 GCA_029938045.1 Fidelibacterota bacterium
TTGCTTATGCTTATGATAAACAGGGAAAAGCTGAACTTCGAATGGACGAATTGGACCGGTTGACTTTTTTAGCCCCAGAAGATATAGATATTAAAATTGAATTATCCAAACTCTATGCTGATGAAGAGCGATATGACGACCAAATCGCTGTTTTAAACGCCATTCTAAAATTGCAGCCTACCAATGAGGGTGCCCAAAGTGATTTAGCACGGGCCTATGAATTAAGTGGACGGGATCCATTGGATGTATATAAAAAACGATTTAACAATAATCAGGATAATATTTCTTACGGTTTGGATTATGCGGATAAACTCTTAACGGCTGATCGCCCGGATGATGCAGTAATGGTATTAAAACAAGTAGTTGCTGCGGATCCTACCAGCAAAGTTGGGTACCGTAAGCTGGCCCAAGCATACGATAAAGATGATCGTTTATTAAATGCAGCAAAAACATATGAACGACTTTTTAGATTAGACCCTCGGGATTTTCGTGTAGCTATCAAAATCGCTGACGCATATATGGAAGAACAAGATTATAAGGCGGCCTTTGATTGGGCAGATAAAGCAGTAACCATTTCGGGGGAAGGTGAAGCTTTTGGTGCTAAAGGCAATGTATATTATAAAGCATTCCAGACATGTCGTTCCGGTGAAATCTCCACCGATGACCGGGTTGTAGCAACATTAGCTTATCAATTATTTGGGGATGCGGAAGATAAAGGGTTTTCTCGTTTTAATCGGTCCAAAGATTGGTTAAAAGAAAATGAAGTTTTATTTGGAAGGCCCCAATGGTTTATGATGGATGCAACTGTAAAAAACCGTGGATATATCAAGGCGGAAAGCAGTTGTTATAACTGGGTATCTGAAAGGTTGAATAAAGGAAAAGGATGGTAAAAAGTGGCATCCACCAAAGAGGCTTATACTTTTTTACACAATACCGATTCTGAACTATATAAAGTATTAATGCGTGAAGTCTCCAGGGAAGATCACACCTTGGAGTTAATCGCGTCTGAGAATTTTGTCAGTTACCCCGTTCTGGAAATGGCGGGTGGGGTGATGACTAATAAATATGCCGAGGGATACCCCGGTGCGCGGTATTATGGCGGGTGTGAGCACGTGGATGAAGCTGAGAATTTGGCAAGGGACCGGGCTCAAAAATTATTCAATTGTGAATATGCTAATGTTCAGCCACATTCCGGTTCCCAGGCGAATATGGCAGCCCTCATGACATTTCTGAATGTGGGTGATACCATAATGGGATTGGATTTAGCCCATGGTGGGCACCTAACCCATGGCAGCCCTGTTAATTTTTCCGGAAAATTGTATAATGTTATTTCATATCAGGTTAGCCGCGAAACTGGACGTGTCGATTTTGATGCATGCCGTAAGCTAGCGAAAGAACACAAACCTAAATTAATTATATGTGGTGGAAGTGCTTATCCCAGATTCATTGAATTTGAGCAATTTCGTGAAATAGCGAACGAGGTTGGTGCATTTTTGATGGCAGATATCGCCCATCCCTCCGGTCTGGTTGCCACAGGAATTCATCCATCTCCAATGCCATATTGTGATGTAGTAACGACCACCACCCATAAAACACTTCGAGGCCCTCGGGGTGGTATGATTTTAATGGGTAAAGATATTGAAAATTCATGGGGCGCTGTTGCACCTAAATCCGGCCGAACTAAAATGATTTCTGAGCTATTAAATTCTACTGTTATGCCCGGGATCCAAGGTGGCCCTCTGATGCATATAATTGCTGCAAAAGCTGTGGCCTTTGGTGAAGCATTGAAACCAGAGTTTAAAGTATACGCCCAGCAAGTAGTGGAAAATGCACATACCATGGCAGAAGCATTGTTGGTAAAAGATTATCAATTGGTTTCCGGTGGGACAGATACCCATGTAATTCTCATTGACCTTACGAATAAAAATGTCACTGGAAAAGCGGCGGAAAAAGCATTAGAAAGAGCGGGCATTACCGTAAATAAGAATATGGTTCCATTTGATGAACGGAGTCCGTTTGTCACCAGTGGAATGCGCGTTGGAACACCAGCCATTACGACGCGGGGTATGGGTAAAAAGGAAATGAACCACATTGTTGATTTAATTGACCAAGTGATTTGTGATATAGACAATGATGCAACCATCAACCGCGTGAAGGCGGAAGTCAACTCTGTATGCGAATCATTCCCATTATATCGTGAATTACACGATTAAGTTTTCTCCCTTAATTCAGCACCTTTTCTCCAAACCATTATTGAGCGTTGTCATATTTGCAGGCTTAGCATGCAGTCCGCAAATGATGATTCTTCAGCAAAAACCGGAATGGGCGAAAGGTGGGTATCATTATTATGTTGGTAGAATTGAAAAAAAACTTTTAAGAAATCCGGATGATCCGGTGTTATTACAAAAGGGATGCGAAGCCTTAACCCAGTACACATTTGGGTTTATCATGGAAGAAGCGGACCGGCTTATGACAGTAGACTACAATGGTGGAAAAGAACTCTATTCACAGGCAAATGAGCATTTTAATCAAGCAGTACAGTACGGTAACAAATCGTTAATGCTCAAATTTAAAAAATATGATGGCTGGATTAGTAATCAATCTGATTTAACTCCGAAATTTTCCGACGAAGATGTTCCAAATTTATTCTGGACCGCTGCAGCCTATGGAGGCGCCATCAAATCAAGTCGCGGAAATCCAGAATGGGTCATTTTACTCCCAAGGGTAGGACAATTATTAGAAACGGCTTTAACCATAAATTCAAATTGGAATAAGGGCGCTATATATTCAGCGATGATTTCTTATACCATGAGCCGGCCTGACCCACCGAATAAAAAAGAATCCATTGCTGAAGACTTCTTCAAAAAAGCAGTGATTGCATCCAATGGATTAGACCTGGGACCATATGTAACGTTGGCTGAAAGTGTGATGATTTCAACCCAAAATCGCAACGAATTCACAAATTTATTATATAAAGCATTAAATATTGA
>JAPYOT010000073.1 GCA_029938045.1 Fidelibacterota bacterium
AGCCTTGGCCATTGGCATGATAGCTCAGTCAGCGGCACGCCATATAAAGATTCCCAGTAGTCCATTTTCAGTTTAACGAAAAAAATGAACACAAAGAAATGAAGGGATCTATAAAAATGATTGGGAAACTCCCCATATTTATTTTATCTTTTTTCTTCTTCTTCGCGCCTTTGCATTTAATGATTAAATGAAACTTATACCATTCAAACGTTTGGTCCTTTGTCTTTTGGGAATATCCATTATTTATATAGGGATTATTCGCCCAACCCAATCGGTTATTATTAATCGGTGGGTGGTGCCATACTTTGAAAATGTAATTCCCATGGATATTGACATTTCTATTGAAGGTGTATCGGAGGACCAGTTTGATTTGGTTACGCCATTTCAATCCATTAAAATTGAGCTGCCCTTTAATGGCTGGTATTGGCTCACATTGGGTCTAATGTTATCGGTGGGTAATAAACAGTGGATAAAATGGATGACTATTTATCATCTGGCGCTTTTTTTAATATTGTTTTTAGGTGCCCATTTAATCATGGCCGGTCAGGATTGGTTCGCCATTTTATTTAATGTTCATGAACATATATATAAGGTGTTATTTTTGATCGTGTCTTTAATTGGTTTGAAACGTGTTTTTATGAATCCCAAAATAGACGATTGACGTATGAAAAGGTTTCCCATCTATGAACCTATGACTGTTTTTACTGATATATTAATCCTGGTTGTTGGCGTCTGGTTTGCCCGCGAAATCGACATGTGGTATCATGTGCGGCTTATGGAAGTCCACTGGCATTTTGGCAAATATTTTTATATGGTTGCATTAACAGCCTTGGCAGGAGCGGTCTACCATACCATTTTTCCGGAACATGAGGTTGTGCGGGATTTTATTTGGAAACTGACCATGCTAGGCATGGGTTTTTCTGTATATACCATGCTCATGGGTACGCTCTATTATATACTGCCGTTTGATACAGTACAAATGCTCAAATTGGGCGTAACAGCAATTATTTTTGCCTTTACCATTTGGATTTATTTTGATTCTGATTTTATGAATGCAATCAAATTGTATTTGCCCAGCGCATTGTTTATTATCGCTGTTATGCTGTATGGTTGGTTGAGTAAAGGAGATACAGGTGCCCTTTGGATTATGTGCGGATTTTTAATCACATTGGGCGGAGCTTTTTTTGTGGTAACAAAATTTGGCTTTCATCAGCATTTTAATCATAATGACATTTTTCATATTATTCAGATAGTTGGGATGGTTTTCATTTATCGAGGCACCATGCTGATTACCAATTATGGATATAAATAATCCCTTAAAACCACTCTTTTCAATAAAAATTAAAGCCTAAATTGGTGCTCAATTTTTCAAGGAAATATAGTGGATATCCATCTTAAAGAAACCAGAAGTTATGCCCGTGAAGTGGACATTGACCTTTCATGGGAGGAAATTGCTGCTGATTTTGAACAGGCAATTAAGCAATTTTCTAAACGAGTAAAACTGCCCGGATTTCGTCCGGGAAAAGTACCGCGGAAGGTTTTAATGAATCAGTTTCAACCTGCCATCGAAGCGGACTTTGTAGAAAATTCCGTCAATAAATATTATTTAAAAGCACTTCAGGAGAAAGAAATTGTCCCCATTAATATGGGGAGCGTAAGTGATGTGCATTTTCACCATGGGAAACATTTTAAGTTTAAAGTTGCGTTTGAGATTGAACCTGACGTCACGATTCCCAAAATGAAGAAAAAAAGCCTCAAAGTTGAAAAAACAAATTATATAACCGATAATGAGGATATTGATATGGCCATTGATGAAATGCGCCATGGTCATGCAGAAGTTCAAACGGTTGAAGACGGGGCGCAACTGGATGACTATGTCATTTGCGATCTTCAGGAAATTGATACTTCTGGCGTTCCCATTATTGGGAAGAAATTAGAAACACGCTATATTAAATTGGGGCAAATTCCATTTGATGGGGATAACCAGAAAAAACTGGAAGGCATAAAACCAGGTGATAAAACCCAAGTATCTGTTCCCGTGGATGAAAAAGGGTTAACCAGTACTTTTGAATTATCAGTCCAAAATGTGGAGCGTCAAATATTACCGGAGGTGGATGAAGACTTTATTAAAATGGCAGACCCTGAAGCAGAAAATGTGGCAGATTATCGGGGACGGATCAAGGAACGATTGGGTAAAGCCTATGATCAGCGGTCAGAAAAAGCATTTGATGAGCAATTAACCGACGCCATGATAAACCACGTGAATCCTGAATTTCCCCCTTCCATGGTGGAGTCATACTTGGGTCATATGGTGGAAGATGTCATTAAAAATAACCCTGCAGCAACGGATAAAGAAAAAGTGAAAGAAATTTATCAACCGGTGGCGGAACGCAACTTAAAATGGTACCTTATTCGGAATACGATTATAAAAAATGAGGAATATGAAATTACCAAAGAAGACGTTCAGGCAGATATAGATCAACGAAAAGAAGCGAATCCGAAGGAAGCCAAGGAATTGGAAAAATATTTTAAAAAACCCAGTAACCGGAGCCGTTTGGAAGATGATTTGATGGAAAAGAAAGTCTTGGCTTATTTAAAAAACTTTACGAAAATCAAAGAGGTAAAAGTGAATACAAAAGACCTGCGTAATCAATCTGAAGGAAATGTAAAGTCATGAAACATCAAGACCCATTAAACCAATTAATTCCAATGGTGGTGGAACAAACAGGGCGTTTTGAACGTGCCTATGATATTTATTCGCGCCTCCTGAAAGAACGGATTGTATTTTTATGCACTCCAATTGATGATACAGTAGCATCCGTCATTATTGCCCAACTCTTATTTCTCGAGGCAGAAAGCAGTGAAAAGGATATTTACCTTTACATCAATTCCCCGGGAGGCATTATCACTTCCGGAATGGGAATATATGATACTATGAATTATATTAAACCGGATGTGGCAACCATATGTATGGGGCAGGCCGCCAGTATGGGCGCTTTTCTTTTAGCCGGTGGAAAAAAAGGAAAACGATCCGCATTACCCAATGCCCGGATAATGATTCATCAACCACTTGGCGGTGCAGAAGGACAGGCGTCCGATATTAAAATTCAAGCAGATGAAATACTGCGCTTAAAAAATACACTCAATAAAGTTTTAGCCAAAAATACAAAACAGACCCTTAAAAAAATTGAAAACGATACGGATCGAAATTTCTTCATGAGCACAAAAGAAGCCAAAGATTACGGCATCATTGACACCATTCTTTCGGGACGGAAATAACTGATAAATTGAAGATTCCAACGCCATTAGATCCAAAAGCGGGGGAACCAGAATCCACCGAGCCCAGATTACATCGACCGTCTGAAATTAAAGCATATCTTGATAAATATGTTATTGGTCAAGAACGGGCGAAACGGGCCGTGGCGGTGGCGGTGTATAATCATTATAAACGAATTCTCTCTGACCATACAGATGATGATGTTGAATTAGATAAAAGTAATATTCTAATTATTGGCCCCACGGGAACGGGGAAAACATTAATTGCTGATACGCTGGCCCGATTTCTGGCTGTCCCCTTTGCCATTGCCGATGCCACTACCTTAACCGAAGCGGGATATGTGGGTGAAGATGTAGAAAATATTCTGGTACGATTGCTTCAAATTGCCAACTATGATATTTATAAAGCCCAAGCCGGTATCGTTTATATAGATGAAATTGATAAAGTAGGGAGAAAGAGTTCAAGTACTTCCATTACGCGAGATGTGTCCGGCGAGGGAGTTCAGCAGTCCCTGCTGAAAATATTGGAAGGAACTGTGGCCCATATTCCACCCAAGGGAGGACGGAAACATCCAGAACAAAGTCTCATATCAATTGATACCAAAAATATTTTATTTATTTGTGGTGGTTCCTTTGACAGCTTACCAGAGATCATTGGCCGACGTGTTAATACGGCTGAAATCGGTTTTACGAAGACATTGGCAAAGACTGGAAAGGCGAACGAAATATTGAAAGAAGTTGTTCCGGAAGATTTGGTGAATTTTGGATTCATTCCAGAATTGATTGGGCGACTGCCAGTTGTCACCACACTCAACCATTTGGATGAACCAGATTTAATGCGTGTATTGATAGAGCCAAAAAATTCGTTGGTGAAACAGTATAAAAAATTATTCCAGATGGAAGGTGTTGAACTTTTATTCCGAGAAGAAGCACTGCAGGAAATAATCAAATTGGCAATCAAACGAAATTCTGGTGCACGGGCATTACGTTCTGTAATGGAATCTTCTATGCTTGATTTAATGTTTCATCTTCCTGAATATTCAGAAGATCGTGTAACAAAAATCACCATTACAAAAGAATTTGTACTTCGAGGTAAAAAGCCACTCATGCGCCGCCGCCGCCGTTCGGCATAATCTTTTCCTTTTCTTCTTTTAAAATCTTTTGCAATACTTTTTAATTTCTGTATCAGGTTTTTCAAAGGATTCTTTTATATTTAAGTGCGGTTCCGAGGCATGAAAAGCAAATTATACTCCAGATATTATATCATTGTTGCAACACTCAGTATTTCCTGGGCACAGCAGCAGTACATCAGCCCCGATGATATTAAAACGGAATGGGGAAATTATACCACTTTTCAAAAACAGGAGTTGGTCAATTTTGCCACTTTTTTATATGATGAAGGATTTTATGAACGTGCTTTACTAAGCTATTTTCAATTTTTATATAAATATCCTAAAGACGAATTGGAAATGGCTGCCTATTTCCAGATTGCAAAATGTTATGAATCATTGGAAAACTGGGAATTGGCCCGGAATTATTACAATCGTATTTTGGAAGAAAGTCCGCCAGGGACCCTTGCAGGAAATACGGCCCAATATCAGCTTTATTATATAATGTTAACCAATGAAGAATATGGTGCCATTATTGATAGTACGACAAATTCGGAAGATCCATATGAATTAGTGTTTCGCGCCTATGCTCATTTTGAGTTATTGGAATGGAAGGAGTCACGCCAGGCGTTTAAAGCCGCTGAATCATTATTTGATCACGCCCATTATTCAAAACAAATTAGACCCTGGTATAAAGCAATCAAAACGGCAGAAAATGCGCCGTTAAAAGAAAAAACACCGGCACTGTTTTCCTCACTTGCACCGGGGGGTGGGTTTATTTATTTAAAACAGACTGAAAATGCAATTGGCGCCATGGGAACTTCGTTTTTGTTATACACAGCAATGTTGACCATGCCTTCTATAGTTCAAAAAGGAGGCATATTTGTCATGGATAACCGCCAGGGGATGGTTCCGGTTTCAGGTGATTTGGTCACTAAAAATGGATTGTTTCAGTCATCGTTAGGACATCAAATCCCTAACAAAATATCGTTGGAATCTAGAAGGGGTGCGATTTTCATTCCTCCGGTGATGGTAGCCATTGGGCTTTATGCTGGGAGCATGTGGAAAGCAATCCATGATATTGATGAGTCTAATCGCAAGTTAGTGAGGCGTTTTGCTGGACGGGTAACCAGCAAATTACCGATTGAAAGATTCATGGATTACAATACGCCGGATTTTATTATAAAATAATTTAAAATAGTGCAAATAAATATTGCACTGGCATAAAAATAAATAGTATTTTTGCAGGCTGTTCAAGACAGCATTATTCGTTTTTTGAAAATTGGGTATGCGTGGTCCAATTAATTGGATTTGAGAGTCGCTCCTACCCGGAGCGACAAAGACAGTACAGAATCAAACATACAATGGAGAGTTTGATCCTGGCTCAGGACGAACGCTGGCGGCGTGCTTAA
>JAPYOT010000074.1 GCA_029938045.1 Fidelibacterota bacterium
TACTGGCCAGCAAAAGAGTCGATAGAGATTAACGTAGGAAATTCATAATAAAATTATGAATCTATTTTGAGTGCAGACCTTATTTCTTTTTCCATACCTATCTCATCTCCCGGGAGATAACCATAATGCCGCCAGAGTATTTTTCCATCTTTATTAATTAGGATATTGGTGGGCATTATGTTACCGTTTAATTTTTTAAAAGTCTGACTATTCGGATCTTGGAAAACAGGAAAGGTGTATTTTTTTGATCGAATATAACTCCGTACTTGGGAAAGGCTTTTTTGGCTATCGGTGCTCACGGCCAAAATGGAGAAACCCTTATCCTTGTACTCTTTTTGAAATTGATCCAGATAAACCATTTCTTTTTTGCAGGGCGAACACCACGTGGCCCAAAAGTTGATTAAGACAGGACCTTCTTTGAGATAATTATAGAGCATAACAGATTTGCCATTAAGCTTTTTCAATTTGATATTGGGTACTCTATTTTGGGCAAAATTTATGGGTACAGCCAATGCAAAAATGCAAATCATAATTATATTTTTCATAAATTTTCTATTTATTTTCTTAGAGTAGGTTGTTCAAGAAATCGTGTAATTCATTTTCAGGAATAAATTTTAGACTCACGCGACTGATATCGTTTGCCTGATTCACATCCATGTTAAATCGATAGGATACAGGAATATCTACAGTCTCTAACGCCACTTGCATGGACCATCCACCCACAGTGAAATCAATTAAATTCGAAAAATAGTGAAATGGCTTGTAAATCACACGATTGCTATTGAGCGCATGAATACTTTGATCGGGAGAATCCACTAAAATAACCAACGGATTCCCATTCGCATCCTGAAGCTGAATAACGGGAATGGTACGGTATTTTCCGTATTGGATTTTTTCTGTAATCGCTTCAGGAAAATTATATTTATCCCGATTAAAATAAAAAACAGTAAGATTTCCATCTTGCTTTAAACCAGAATATGGCAGGGAGGTAAGCATATCTTTAATAATATTCCCTTTTAAACCATAATTTACGGACATGACAATTTGAAATTCTTTCCGGTTTTCCGGATCATAATTAAATTGGGGGCGTTCTATTTTGACGCTATATGGATTGTGCATTAGATTTGATAAAACGTCAACCATCATATGAGTGTTGATTTGATTTTCCGGACGATCATCCTTATAGCTGTCTTTAGAAATATCGAGAACCCATTCTCCATTTTCCTCCCGCAATCCTTTGGGATCAATTTCTCCCCTGGCACCGATATTTAAATCCAGTTTTTTTTCTAAATCTATAATCGCCACATCTATTGCCGTACTCATATCAATGGCCTTTTCACCGTAAGATGGAGGAATGCGCATCCGCTTCCCCTCCGTCAGTGTTGGATAGGGACCCTTCTCTACTTTTGGTAAATAGGGTATCAACATCGTATTAACCGATTCGGACAACTTTCGATTGATGTCAGTTATATTATTATAATCTCCCCGCACCCTCCCATTGGATAACTCATCCCAAGTGGCAATATCAATTAACTGAATAGAAATCGTTATTTTATTGAGTGATCTTTCGAATTTCCCAAGGACAAGTAAGTTCTTTGTTCCAGGACGCTGTTGCAGGAGTAAGGATCGATTCGTCATGATTTCTTCTAATCCATCCTTGTTTTTTAGATATATACGTTCATGTTGACTGAGTTCTGCATTTACCATTTCTGCGAATGCATCTGACAGCCAGCCAATGCCCACGTCATTTTTAACATTATCAAATGGAATCACATAAACATGAAGCGCCGGCGGGGCTGCATTCAAAATACCGGCCAACAGGATAATAGAAAAGATCGATTTAAATTTGGTCAACATGAACAGTTAAATTACTCGGTTTTAAGTTCTATTCTCAATGCTAATTTTTCTGACCAGATAGCATTTGTTTTTCAATTTTCGCCCATGAATCCCGCAATGGAACCGTTCGATTAAAAATGGTATTTTCTCCTGAATCAGGGTCTTTGCAAAAATACCCCAATCGTTCAAACTGAACAGTACCCCCTATTGCTACCTTCCCCAATTCCGGTTCCATTTTGCAGTCATTTAAAACGGTGAGAGAATCGGGATTTAACGCATCAATGAAATTATCTCTCGAAGCGGGATTCGGAACACGAAACAATCGATCATATAATCTCACTACACCGTCAATGGCGTGTTCTGCCGAAACCCAGTGAATAGTCCCTTTCACTTTACGTCCATCGGGAGCATTCCCTCCTTTAGTCTCAGGATCATAAGTACATTTCAATTCTGTGATATTTCCATTATCATCTTTAACCACTTCATTGCAAGTGATGAAATAAGCATATCGTAATCGCACTTCTCGTCCGGGACCTAATCGGAAGAACTTTTTGGGAGGATCTTCCATAAAATCATCTTGTTCAATATAAAGTTCTCGTCCAAAGGGTACTTGGCGTTTTCCGGCGGTCTCATCCTCTGGATTATTGATGGCGTCTAATAATTCATCATTGCCTTCTGGATAATTTGTAATCACCACCTTCAAAGGATTTAATACAGCCATTCGCCTTTCGCAGCGTTTATTTAAATCAGATTTAAGTGCAGATTCCAACTTAGCCATTTCCATAACGTTATCGCGTTTTGCCACACCAATGTCATCCATGAAATTTCGAATAGCTTTCGGCGTATATCCTCGGCGACGTAAACCGGATAGAGTGGGCATCCGCGGGTCATCCCAACCGGAAACATGATTGTCATCAACCAATTGTTTTAACAATCGTTTGGACATAATGGTATAACTCAAATTGAGACGGGCAAACTCGATTTGCTGAGGATGGTAAACCTCTAATGCATCCAAATACCAATCATATATCGGACGGTGATCTTCAAACTCTAAAGAACAAAGAGAATGGGTGACCCCTTCAATCGAATCTTCTAATCCATGGGCCCAATCATACATGGGATAAATACACCAGTCGTTTCCCGTTCGGTGGTGGTGGGCATGGAGAATGCGATAAATGACCGGGTCCCGCATATTCATATTGGGATGTGCCATATCAATTTTAGCTCTTAGGGTACGACTGCCATCTGGAAATTCGCCATTTTTCATTCGATTGAATAAATCCACATTTTCTTCTACTGATCGGTTGCGAAATGGACTTTCATTTCCCGGATCCTTTAAACTGCCTCTTGTTTTTCGGATTTCTTCAGGAGACAGATCGCAGACATAAGCCTTTCCACTGCTCACCAAAGATAGGGCATAGTCATATAATTGCTGAAAATAATCAGAGGCAAAACACAGTCGATCTTCCCAATCATATCCCAGCCACTTCACATCAGCCTGAATGGCTTTCACATACGCTTCCTCTTCCGCAATCGGATTGGTGTCATCAAAACGTAAATTACATTTACCGCCAAATTCATCCGCAATACCAAAATTTAAACAAATAGACTTCGCATGACCAATGTGTAGATATCCATTGGGTTCTGGTGGGAATCGTGTATGAACGCGATTCTCAAATTTTCCAGACACATTATCTTCATCTATAAAGCGCTGAATAAAGTGACGTGGTTTGGTTTGTTCTTCCATTTAACCTGGTAATTTATCTAAAGCAGTTTCAATTCTATGGATCGTTTTATCCCGACCCAATAATTCCAAAATTTCAAAGATGGATGGTCCATTGGGCGTACCGCATACCGCCATTCGTATCGGCATGATGATTTTTCCCAGGCCACATTCATTCGATTCTGCGAATGATTTGAATGCTATTTCAAGATCTTCCTTCCGCCAATTGGTTATCTTTTCACAATATGGTAAAAAAGCAGATACTCTTTCGTTTGCCGATTCATCTTTCCACCACTTTTTAAGGCCGGCTTTATCGTAGGATTCTGGATCATGAAAGAAATATTCAGATTGATTAATAAATTCAGTGAAGGACTTTGCCCGTACCTTTAACAACTCAATGATGGAAATAAGAAATGAAATAGCACTTCCCTTTCCCCAATCAGGATGAATACTTCTGACCGATTCCAATAAAAATTCCGTTGATGCATTCATCACATATTGGCCACTAATCCAATGGAGTTTTTTTTCATCCCATACGGCACCCTTTTTTTGTACCTGACTCAAATCAAAATTTTCAACCAATTCGTCTAAGGAGAATACTTCTTTTTCTGTCCCGGGATTCCATCCCAACAATGCCAAATAACTCAACAAACTTTCCGGGAAATAGCCATCATCTCTAAAATTTTGAACACCCGGTGCGCCATGACGTTTACTCAACCGCTTTTTATCATGTCCAAGAATCATAGGAAGATGGGCAAAAATTGGTTCTGTAAAACCGAGCGCCTTATAAATAAGAATTTGTTTGGGTGTGTTTGATACATGATCTTCCCCACGAATCACATGGGTAATATCCTGATCATGGTCATCAATTACGACCACAAAATTATAGGTTGGAGATCCATCGGACCTGACAATAATAAAATCATCCAATTCCTTATGATCCACACAAATATCACCATAGATCAAATCTTTGTATGTAGTTTTGCCTTCAAGCATTCTTAAACGCATGGTGAACCCAATCCCTTGATTCAAGCGCAACTTTATCTCGTCTTCTGTTAGATTTCTGCATGTGCCTGGATATTGATAATGACCTGCATCTCGAGCGGTTAGAAGATCTGCCTTTGAGCAAAAACAGCGATACACCTGACCAGATTCTGTCAATGCTTTTACCCTTTCTTTATATACATCCAGCCTTTGAGATTGATAGACAACAGGCTGATCCCAATGGAGCCCCAGCCAGGTTAATGATTCTAAAATTTGGTCTGTATATTTTTCTTGGGAGCGCTCTGGATCTGTATCTTCAATCCTGAGAAAGAATTTTCCACCCTGTTTTTTGGCAAATAGCCAATTAAATAAGGCCGTACGGGCGCCGCCTATATGGAGTTCACCTGTGGGGCTGGGGGCGAATCGAACTTTTATGGATGGATTTGTCATAGAAAATTGACGAGGAAATTAAGCAATGATCATGATGAATATTTAGGGAAATTCAAAAGTGGAATAATCAAGTATGCTTACCATTACATGACGGCACGTCCAACAATAGTTGGTGGAAATATAATAAATCGTAAAATGACAAGAAAGGATGCTTATCCGATGATGAGCGGAGGGGGAGGGATTCGAACCCCCGAAGAGTTTCCCCTTGCCGGTTTTCAAGACCGGTGCAATCAACCAGGCTCTGCCACCCCTCCAATTTGGAATAATTTGTTAAAAATCTCTCGGCAAACTTAGGGTTGTTCATCCATAAATTTTTCCGGGAATTTTGTTATTTTAAAAGGGACATTTTCTGAGTCTTCACGAAATTGCCTGACCGCAATTGATAAAAATAAATACCGCTGGGCAGATGGCTTCCATCAAATGAAATTTGATGAACACCTGCAGGTTTTATTCCTCTATCCAATTTCATTACTTCCATCCCAAGCATATTGTATAGAGTTAGATCGATCTCCCCTTCCCTTGGTAATTCATATTGAATTTGTGTCGTCGGGTTGAACGGGTTGGGATAATTTTGGTTTAATTCATAATTTTCCGGAATTACCGACTCATTCCCAGTGGCCAGGTTACCGTCTGGAGATGGTTTTATAATATAAAGCCCTTCTTCAAT
>JAPYOT010000075.1 GCA_029938045.1 Fidelibacterota bacterium
GGCTCTAATTCACTATCATTTCGATGAAGGCGAGCCATTTCAGGTGTAGGCCATTGGGGATCAATATGGGTGACCTGTTTTACGCCACTTTTATTGAATTGGAGGAAAGATCTTCGGTCGATGGTTTTAGCCATGCTACTTAAACTTAACAAATTCCGACGAATTTATTTCTAAAAATTTAAATGAATCCGAAATAAAATTTTTGACAATTGGACATATTATTTTTGGGATTTTATGGACTGCATCATATCTTTCAAAATGAACGGGATTGCCCCGTATTTTTAACAATTCATGTGCTTTCTCGCTCGCCGTCACATGGATAATCTCATCCTGGTTTCCGTGAAGTAGGAGTACGGGGGTATTTTTACTTTCTTCTGTGGCTTCATTTGCCAGGGCATCTTTGAATTTGATAAATCCAGCAATAGGGACGATTCCACCGATGGCAAAGGGGAGTCGTAGAGCAATCTCCATAGCGAGGCTGGCACCCTGGGAAAAACCAATCAGAAAAATATTTTTTGGTGAAAATCCCTCAGATCTAATATCCGCTAATAATTGGTGTATTCCAAACTTGGTTTTTTCAATATCCCATCCCGTTTCATCTGTACCACTGAACCACGAATACCCTTTCCCTGAATCTGCTTTGTATGGTGCTCGAGGAAAAAACCATTGTGCATCATCAATATTCATCATCTTGGCTACTGGTTCGAAAACATGTTCATCACCGGTCCAACCATGGAGACCAATAATGGCTTTTGTTGGCTGATCAGAAGAACTAAATATTCGGGTGACTAATTTAGAATTCACAGCAGCAGTCATCAACAATGGATACTGTATTCACATTGAGTTCTTCTTCTAATATATAGGCTCGAATGCATGCACCCACATCAATGCCATCCAATGCGACTAATCCTTCATATTTTGCCAAATCACTTGCAGTCACTTTCATGTAAATAAATCCGCCTAATAAGTCACCACAACTATTGCATTTAGCATCTTGATCACAAGCACCGATAAAAACTATCAGTACGATGGGCAGGATCCATTTTATAATATTCCGTTTTATCATAAATTGCTCTCTATCTTCATTCATTGAAATTGGCTTCCGCCATTAATACCCATTTTGCATTACCCGGTGATCTGCTCGGCTCCAATCGATAGAGTTCTCCCGTTGCCGTATCCAGCATATAATGCCAATGGGTCCGTTCGATGTGAAAGGACTGGAGTTGAAATCGCCCGGCGGCTTTATCTTTACCAAGCTGGTCTTGGACAAATGTATCTAACTCGTTCATGATTGTTTTCAAACTATCATCTTTCGTCTGAGCAGCGCCCATGATTGTGAAAATCATAGTGGTGAAAAGTAAACCACTGATGATGCCTGTTATTATTTGTTTCATTATTTCCTCCTTGTGTTAATTCTCAAAAGTGCGCTTAACCTCATAGTCCGCCATGCGTTGTACAAAATCGTCTTCATCCTCTGCCTGAAGTAAGGGACTGATTGCAATATTTTTATCAATAGAGATGGTCATTTTGGGGCCGTAATCATGGCCAGGATAAATTACCGTATGACCGGGAAGATCTAAGATGATATTATATACCGATTGGTACAGGTGTCGCGTATCGCTTCCATTGCTCACGGTTCTCCCAGTTCGACCCACAAAAAGTGTATCCCCTGTAAACAAGATGCCATCCAAAAGATAACAGACAGAATCAGGGTAATGCCCCGGTGTGTGGAACACTTCTAAACTCAATTGTCCCACCGTGACAATATCTCCATGTTTCATTGGCCGCTTTAAAGTGGTTTGAATCTTATCCTCAGAATCCTTATAAATCATAACCACCAAATTGGGGAAAGCGTCCACATATTCATCCATATAAGCGATATGGTCTTCGTGGGTGTGGGTTATGAAAAGGACGATTAATCCTTTTTTACTTACGAAAGGTAAAATCTGTTTCAGGGGCACAGATGCATCCATAAGAAATTGGTTCCTTGTACGCATGCAGGTAACCAAGTAAGTGATGTTATCATCATAACCGCCCTTGAAAGATCGAACTGAATAATCTGTTTCAGGCATTACGGCAGGAATTTAATTCTCTTTTTCATGGGAAAGGATTCTCTTTTTGGAACAATTTTTAATCAAGTATATTCAATGATTATAATAATGCAATTGGGAGGGATTATGGAAGTTAAACAAATTGGAATGTATCTCATTATCGCCGGAGCCGTAATTTTGGCACTTAAGTTTATCAATGCCATTATCAGTTTTATTCTCAGCGATTTTCTGCTGGGATTAGGAACACTTTTACTCCTGGCAGGCGTGGCCATGCTGGCAATGAAATTTATTAAAGAAAACCAGGATGATGCGAAAGACGAACCGTTTCGGGGGATCGACAAATGATTGTGTCCACAACCGAAACCGTAGCGGGATATGTAATTACGGAAAATTTAGGAACGGTGATCGGAAACACAATCCGCGCCCGCCATATTGGAAAAGATATTATGGCAGGGCTTCGAACCATCGTTGGTGGAGAAATTAAGGAATATACCGGTATGCTGGCCGAATCCCGGGAACAGTCCCTGATCCGGATGAATGACAAAGCAAAAGAACTGGGTGCCGATGCAGTGGTGGGTGTCCGTTTTCAGACATCAATGATTTTGTCAGGAACCGCTGAACTGCTGGTTTATGGTACGGCGGTGAAGCTGGGGCGCCTTTAATCGTATGAATTGTAAGGCGCAGCCACGCCAATCGGCCGGTAAACATGCTGCGCCTCTATAATAATTATTTCTCCGAATTCCAGAAATCGTTTTCCATCAATACATCAAAGGCAGCTTGTTGTTTTTTAAGCCGGTCAGATAATACTTCATACACTTCAACCTGCTGGTTGGTGGGTTTGAAATCTGCTCCATATCGCGTTAAATCACTACCCAATGCGGATAATCTTCCATATATTTTGGTAGGATTACGAAACGCATCTTCCCGCGCTCCCGTGAGCTTTACATCGAATAAATGGCTTTCAATTTCGTAAAGTCGCACATCCATATCCCGCGCAGCTTTTTCTTCATCTCTCGTCTCGTAATCATTTTGAAGTGAAAACCGGAGGTCTTCAACTTTATTGATGAGGGCCACATTTTCATTGATGGTTTCCCGTATTGTCATAAGGAATTTGAATTGGGCTTTGATATCCTTAATTGTTCCTGCCGTATTGGGATCTTTCAAAAGAGTAAATGACTGAGTGACCTCTTTCCCATCCACGTTGAGGATAGCTTTGTAATTTCCTGGTACAGCTTTGGGCCCCAGTTTTCCGCTGTTTACATCAATGTCCCAGGTGCGAAGAGGACGCCAACCATCCTTATTGTAAGTGACCCAATCAATTCCTCGGGGGTTTACCTTAAGTTTAGCAGTTTTCGTTTTTTCATAACGCAAATCCCACATGACGCGATTGACACCCCGGGTGGTTTTCCTCGGTGTGAGCTTTCTAATCTCATTTCCATTTATGTCTTGAATTGCAATGGATATTTCTTTCGCATTTGTGTCAGGGAGGAAAAAATCTAAATTGGCGCCGTAGGCAGGATTTTGTCCACGGATGAGGCTGGTGCCGTCATTTTTCATACTCTGGATAGTCTGGAATCGATAGGCATCCTGGACCGGCATGAAGTTCACTTCCTCTTTGTTGGCTTTGGCTAATTCCCGAAATGGACTGATATCATCCAGAATAAATACCCCTCGGCCGTATGTGCCGATAATCATATCATCAAAATGTTCCTGAAGACTGATCCAATAAACAGGCGCTGGGGGCAGGTTGTTTTTGATGCGTATCCAATGAGCGCCATCATCCACAGATACATAAACACCATTATCTGTTCCCGCATAGAGGACGCCAGGTGTTTGATGATCTTCTCTTACCACATGTACAAAACTGGAATAGGATTTTGGAATATCACTAGAAATGCGTTTCCAGGATTTTCCATAATCCTCGGTCTTATATATATAGGGATCGAAATCACCCATTTGGTGGAAATCCACAGAAATGTATGCGGTACCTTTATAATATCGGGAAGTTTCGATATTGGAAATGGTTCCCCAAGGAGGCATATCAATATTTTCGGTGAGATTATCCCAACTGCGTCCGCCATTCTTGGTGAGATGAATTTGGCCATCATTACTTCCTACCCAGATAAGCCCTTGTTTAAGTGGCGATTCAGTAATGGCGAACAACACGGACCCATCAAATGTCATGAGATTATCAATAGCGATTCCTCCAGAACTCTCTTGGTGACTTTTCAGATTTAAGGTAAGATCTGGCGAAATGACCTCCCAACTTTGTCCAAGGTCAGTAGATCGGTGAACGTACTGGCTGCCCACATATACGGCATTTTTATGTTCAGAAATGTGGATAGGAAAAGACCAGTGCCATCTGTATTTCAATTCTTTTGGCGTCCAGCCATAGGCGGCTTCGGGCCAGACACGAACATTTCGGGCATGACCGGTGCGGACATCAAACACTTCCAATCCACCATCATAACAGCCAGACCAAATAATATTATTGTCATTGGGGTCGGGAATACCAAACCCAGATTCACAGCCACCGAATGCTCGCCAATGTCCTAGATTAATGCCTCGTTCACGGCTGTTGCTTGGACCACGGTAAGAATAGCCATCTTGACGATTCCCATAAACATTGTAAGGGATCTGATTGTCAACATGGGCGTGGTACATTTGAGCGATTGGGAGCACCACACGCTTAAACGTTTTGCCATCATTGGCAATGGAAGCGCATCCATCGTGGGCCACCATAATTCGGTTTCCGTCTTCAGGATCGATCCAAATATCATGATTATCGCCACCAGCGCGATACCCAGATTTAATGGTTTTACCCCCATCTTCAGAAATACTGAATTGCACATTTAATACATATATCTTTTCAGGATTATCCGGATCTACAGCCATGCGCATATAATATGGAGCACGTTCTGCCAGCGTATGATTCCTCGTAACCAGTTGCCATGATTTTCCGCCATTATCTGTTCGATAAAGTCCCGGATGGTCCTCTTCACAAAGAGCATACATAGTGTTGGGATTGCTCTGGGATATTGCGATTGCGACTTTACCTACAGGTTTCCCTTTACCCCCGGGGAGGCCGTTCTTATCCTGCCGTTCCCATGAATCACCGCCATCCCTAGAAATGAAAACTCCACCAGATTCACCGCCGCTATTGAGCCCCCATGAGTTGATGTGAATCTCCCACATGGATGCGAGGAGGAAATCAGGATTATTCAGATCGATAGCAATATCAATACCGCCAGTATTTTCATTGATAAATAAAACGTGTTCCCATGACTTTCCACCGTCAGTAGTGCGATAAATACCCCGTTCTTTTTGAGGACCGTGGGCATGACCCAATGCTGCTACATAAACAATATTTGGATTGGTTGGGTGAATGACAATACGGCCGATTCGAGCCGTTTTTTCTAGGCCCATATTTGTCCATGTATCGCCACCATCGGTGGATTTATAAATCCCATCTCCTATTGCATGTGCCGGGCGAATGAGAAAAGT
>JAPYOT010000076.1 GCA_029938045.1 Fidelibacterota bacterium
CCCGCTACGCCCATGGGCACACCACCTGTGATGATAAAACGTTCGCCCTTTTCGATGAGTTTTATTTTGTCTAAAACAGCTTTACACACATCAGGAACTTCGTCAACATTGTCGTATTTATCCACTTTAATGGGCACAACTCCCCACACCAACTGAAGGCGACGGAGTATGTGTGCGAACGGCGTAAGGGCGAACAGGTTCGTTTTGGGACGATAGCGCGCGATCATCAGGGCGGTGCTACCACTATGTGTCATAGACATGACCACATTGATATTTAAATCCAGAGCAATTTCGCAGACTGCATGACTAATTGCATCGGCTGTTTTGGTTACCATTTCTGGTAAGAATTTTTGTTGTGAAGGCAGGACCTGTTCTGATTCACCAATCACCCGGTTTAATATCTGAATTACTTCCACGGGATATTTTCCCATGGCTGTTTCCCCGGTCACCATCAATGCATCAACCCCATCAAAAACAGCGTTGGCAATATCGCTTACCTCTGCCCGCGTAGGGGTGAGGTTATCAATCATGGATTCCAAAAGTTGGGTGGCAATGACGATTGGTTTCCCTAGAGACCTGGACACGCCTATCATTTGTTTTTGAGCGATAGGAACCTGTTCCGCAGGAATTTCAACCCCCAAGTCACCACGGGCGACCATAATACCATCAAAGGATTCGGCAATGGATTCTACATTATTCAGCGCTTCCCATTTTTCAATTTTCGCCATGACGGGTAGCCGCTTACCTGCTTCATCCATAATGGCATGAACTTCCTTCACGTCATTAGCTGAGCGTACAAAAGAAAGCGCAATCCAATCAGCCCCTTCTTTTAAAGCCATTTTTAAATCCACTTTATCCTGATCTGTTAAGGGTGGAACATTTAAAGTGATTCCAGGGAAGTTTACTCCTTTTCTTGGTTCAACCAATCCACCAATTATTGTTTGGCATTTAATGGTATTTTCAGAAATGGCATCTATAACCTCCAATTGGATTCGGCCATCATTAATTAATATAGTAGCCCCTTTATTAATATCGGAAAAACCAACCGCTTCTGTAACGCGGATATGACTCCTATCTGCGTCCTTTTCATTGGTAATGGAAATCAGTTGTCCCGATTCCAAAACAAAATTTGGCACCACATCTGTAATGCGAATTTTTGGTCCCGCCAAATCGGCAAGGACGCATGGGCGTTCTCCATTTTTATGAGAAAGGGACTTGACCAAATTATATAATTTTTGTTTGGAAGACTCATCACCATGAGACATGTTTAGTCGAAATACATTCACACCGGAATCCACCATGGATTGTAAGGTCTTTTTATCCTGGCAGGCAGGACCGATGGTTGCAATTATTTTTGTATTATTTTCCATCAGTATTGTTTGGGTTTAATTGACAGAATAAGGGACCGATAGCCGAAAGGGAGAAATTTTTGTATTGAATTTTTTTCCATTATCATATATCATTTCAAAATGACCATGCATCACGCCAAATTCGGTTGGTAGGGGGCAAAAACTGGTATATTCAAAGGATTCCCCACTCTTTAAGTGAGGCTGGTTTCCAACGACTCCGGGGCCCCTCACCTCTTCAATATTGCCATTCCCATCCGTAATGTGCCAATAACGGTTTTTAAGCTGTACCGGTTCCTTTCCTTCATTTGTGATGGTAATATGATAGGCAAAAAAGAAGACCGGGCGGGAAGGATCGGACCGCTCCGGTATATAGTTGGGTTGAACCACAATTGTAATCTGGTTGGTTTTTGTTTCTGTCATTGCTTTTAATTAGCTGTAAAATTACCATTCATTTTATTTCAGATGCATATGATTCTCAGTAAATTTTCAATAAATAATTAACAGGAATTTTGACATTATGAAACACAGATTTATTTTTAGCTTTACATTGGGGCTGGTTATTTTCGCCGGCTGCAGTCTAGTATCCAATCAATCACCAGGAGAGAATCTTAATCCGGAAATCACGGCGAATGAAATATTAGATCACATAAAATATCTATCGGACGATAAACGCGAAGGCCGCTTCCCCGGATCAAATGGATCTCAAGAAGCAATTGAATATATTGTGAATCATTTTAAAAAAGATGGCCTTGAACCAGCCGGGCCCAATGGATTTTTGCAGCCATTCGAGTTTATAGTTGGAATTGATTATGGCGAAGTAAACCAATTAGAAATTGCCGGCACCACCTATGAAAAGGGGATAGATTATATTCCATTAGAATTTTCTTCCAGCTCCACTGTGGAATCAGATATTGTTTTTTCTGGATATGGCTTTAGTATTGATGATTCCGTGCAGTGGAACGACTATGCAAACAGCGATGTGGAAGGGAAGTGGGTTTTGGTGTTTATAGATGGCCCAGATAGTGATAGTCCCCATTCCGATTTCGCCAAACATACACCCCTCCGAAAAAAAGCCATGCTTGCCAGAGATAATAAAGCGGCTGGGATTCTATTTGTGAATCAAGCAGGGGATAATGATACATTAATTCCCTTAAAACATTCACCCAATTCGACGGCAGTTGGAATTTCAGTATTGCATATTTCCCGATCAATTGCAGATGGTTTGGTTGGTGGGCGATTGGAAATCCTTCAAAAAGAATTGGACGAAAAATTAGCACCAAACTCATTTCCAATTACCCAAAGGGTAAACGCCGAAGTCAGTCTAAAAAAAGAAATAGTCGAAGTGCCTAATGTTATAGGTATGATACGAGGAAGCGATTCGGTTTTAAAAGATGAATATATCGTTATTGGTGCTCATTTTGATCATTTGGGATATGGCGGAGGTGGATCAGGATCATTAGCCCCGGATTCGGCAGTGGTTCATAATGGTGCCGATGATAATGCTTCCGGGATTGCGGGCATATTGGAATTAGCTGAAAAACTATCATTCAATAAAAAATTACTCAAACGATCCATTATACTAATGGCATATAATGCAGAAGAAGAGGGTCTTTTAGGTTCCAAATATTATGTGAATAATCCCACGATAGATTTATCATCCGTGATCGCCATGATTAATATGGATATGATAGGGCGCATGTCTGACAATAAAGTGACCATTGGCGGCACAGGGACTTCACCGGGGTTTGAAACGCTTTTAAATGAGGCGAATGAAAAGAAAAAAATTCAACTAAAAATGAGTCCAGAAGGGTACGGGCCCAGCGACCACGCCAGCTTTTATATAAACGATGTTCCCGTTCTTTTCTTTTTCACCGGAACCCATGAAAACTATCATAAGCCTAGCGATGACTGGGAACACATTAATGCGACAGGTGAAAAACAGATTGTTGATTTGGTTTATGATTTGACCATTAAATTAAGCAGTCTTGATGAAAAACCAGCTTTTACTGAAGCAGGTCCAAAGGAGCCAAACCAAACAAGGAGAAGTTTCAAAGTCACTTTTGGCGTTATACCATCCTATGGCAGCCAAGAAGAAGGCATGGAAATTGACGGGGCGAAAAAGGAAGGCCCGGCCGGAAAAGCAGGGATGGAAAAAGGCGATGTTATTATTGAAATTGGTGGTAAAGAAATCAAAAATATTTACGATTATATGTATCGCTTGGGAGAACTAAAACCCGGGGACGAAGTTGAGGTAAAAATTAAAAGAGGGGAAAAAGTATTATCCCTGAAAGTTACTCTTTAAAAATATTTTTCTTTAATTCATCCCGCAATTCTAAAACAGCCTTGACATAATTATCAGCGTGATTATAAGCATAGACTGATTTATACACCTGTTTTTTATCAGCGTTATTTGAAACAGGGTAACCATTTTTCACTAAATAATTTCCCACACTTGCAAAGACATCAGCCCATGCATATGGTTGACGGACGCCATCACCATTTCCATCGGCGGCAAAGGCATTAAAGCTGGATGGAATAAATTGTCCATATCCAAAAGCGCCCGCATAGGATCCTTTGATTGAATGGGGTGGAATACTATCTGCATAACAATATTCAAGGTAAGCAATCATTTCTTTGGTCGCCCATTTTTTCCGTCGGGGCATTTTTGCTATTTGGGTATATAAGGCATTAAAAACAGTAAACTGCCCCCGGTGTCGGCCGTAATTGCTTTCCACACCAACAATGCTCAATATAAGGAATGGATCCATACTAATTTGGATAGCAACAGCATTGAGATTTTTTTTATGCTGAGCATAAAAATCCGACCCCTTTTGAATCCGGGAATCTGTGACAAATAATTTACGGTAGTCGGTCCAACTTTTCTTTTCGTATGGTTTCGCAAAACGATCTAAAATTTTATTGTGAATTTCGATGCCGCTATGAGAAAAAGTTTCATTTAAAAACGACTCGGGTATACCTTTTTTTAAGGCGTCAGATTTAATTGCAGATAGTACTGAGTCTTGCGGCCCGGCCCATAAAAAGGAAAATACAAATAGGGGTATTAATCGATCCATTCAGCAATGAATATATTGGTGTCACCCTGTTTGGCCTGGTTTCGGTTGGAGGCAAAAACAAAATATTTTCCATTGGGACTGAACATAGGAAAACCGTCAAAACCGTCAAAATACGTAATTTGTTCCATATTGGTTCCATCAACATTCACGGCCCAAAGATCAAAATTTCGACCTTTTGGATCGGCTTTGTTGGAGCAAAAGACAATGCGCTCATCATTGGGATAAAAGAAGGGTGCAAAATTAGCACCCTTGTTGTGGGTGACTTGAACCTTTCCAGTTCCATCCGCATTCATGACTCTAACCTGCAGATTCATGGGACGAATCATGCTGTCGGCGATTAATTTTTTATAATCGGAAATTTCTTTTTCTGTTTCGGGATAAAAAGCACGCCAGACGATTTTTTTACCGTCATGGCTAAAAAACGGTCCCCCGTCATAGCCAAGTTTATTCGTAAGCATCCGTTTATCGGATCCGTCCGTATTCATGGTCCAGACTTCTAAATCACCAGAAACCAAGGATGTATAAACAATCCGGCTTCCATCTTCAGCGATGGTGGCTTCCGCATCATAACCCGCTTCTTGTGTAAGTTGCTCCAGGGCGCTGCCATTCGGATTGGCTCTAAAGATATCAAACCCTTCATGCAGTTTCCATACGTAACCCAGACTATAATCCGGCGGTGGTGGGCAGGCTTTATCTACATGGTGGGTGGAAGCATAAACAATTTTTTCATTTCCAGGATATTGAAAATACGCACAGGTAGTGACACCATCTCCAGTGGATACCATTTCAGATTCACCGCTTTCAATATCCATAATATAAATTTGATCACAAAGACCTTGGCCATCGTGGGATTGAAAAATCAGTTTTTTGCTATCAGAACTAAAGTACGCCTCTGCATTTTCACCCCCGAACGTGAGTTGCCGTAAATTATTAAAATGGCTCTCTTTTGGCAAAATTTGTTCATTTGCACTCCCGTCAACTAAGATGGGATTGTTAATTACCGCTTGCCACCGCAATAGGGCCAAAAAGCCAATAACGATGAGGACTACAATTAAATAATGTCGTTGTTTTGTCTGTGACATGTGAAATATTCCTATTGATTTCAAGCCC
>JAPYOT010000077.1 GCA_029938045.1 Fidelibacterota bacterium
GGTCTCCAATATGGAATCACATCACTGGTGTGGCTCCTGGTTGGATTTACACTGATGATGATCATGCGGTATCAATTGGCCTATCCGGGGAATCCCGTTCCTATTGTGGGTAATTTGTTAGGTGAAGGTGGAATTATTCCTCCTGAAATGTATAATTCATTGGGTGCCATGCACGGCACCATTATGATATTTTTGGGTGTGGTGCCATTGGCTTTTGGTGCATTCGGAAACTATTTCCTTCCATTGCAAATTGGGACCATTGATATGGCTTTCCCCAAACTGAATGCCGCATCTTACTGGATGTATTTTGTTGGTAGTATTGTAATGATCGTTGGATTCTTTGTACCAGGCGGTGCCGCAAATTCCGGTTGGACATCTTACCCGCCATTGTCTGTAACCGCCACCATGGGACAAACGATTTGGTTACTTGGAATGGTGTTTTTGATTACATCCTCTTTATTAGGATCGGTAAACATTTTAGTAACTGTTATTCAACTCCGTGCCAAAGGCATGACCTGGATGCGATTACCCATTTTTGTATGGACCCAGTTCATAACTGCTTTCCTGTTACTTTTGGCATTTCCGCCATTAGAAGCGGCCAGCGTATTACAATTGATGGATAGATTGGTTGGGACAAGTTTCTTTATGCCCAGCGGGTTGGTCGTATCCGGAGTAGTGCAGAACTATACTGGTGGCGGGAGTCCATTATTATGGCAGCATCTCTTCTGGTTTCTTGCCCATCCGGAAGTATATGTATTGATCTTACCTGCATTTGGTATCATTACAGAAGTGATTGCCAATAATACACGGAAACCAATTTGGGGTTACAAAGCTATGGTTTATGCCATGGTTTTCCTCGGTTTTATGTCTTTTATTGTTTGGGCGCACCACATGTATATCACGGGGATGGGAACGTCAATCGGTGCCTTTTTCCAAACAACAACCATGATTATTTCAATACCGTCTGTGGTCATCCTTACCACATTGTTTTTGTCCTTGTGGGGTGGCTCAATTCGGTTTAATACACCCATGCTGTTCGCCCTTGGATTTATTCCCATGTTCGGAATTGGAGGGTTGACGGGGTTGCCATTGGGATTAGCTGCTTCTGATATTCATCTTCATGACACTTATTATGTCATTGGCCATTTTCATTATGTTGTTGCACCGGGAACGATTTTTGCCTTGTTTGCAGGAATTTATTATTGGTTTCCGAAAATAACGGGAAAACGGACCAATGAAACGTTGGGGAAACTACATTTTTTCTTTTCATTTATTTTTATGAATGGCGTTTTTATGCCCATGTTTGTCCAGGGATTAGCAGGCGTATCCCGACGTCTCTGGGACGGCGGTGAAATTTATGCCCATGCAGCCGATGTCCTTTATTTGAATGAAGTTATGTCTATTTCCGCATGGCTTCTCGGCCTGGCTCAAATCTTTTTCATTGTGAATATGATTATCAGTTTACGCGGTAAGAAAACCGGTGAAACGAATCCCTGGGGTGCCACAACGATTGATTGGACAGACACCACATCTCCGCCTTTGGGCCATGGAAATTTTGAAACGGTACCAACTGTTTACCGCGGTCCTTACGAATACAGTGTACCCGGCGCTGATAAAGATTTTACACCTCAAAGTGAGAAGGGTTAAGATTTATGGATATCCCATATACCGTTAAAGACAGACCGGATACCGGTCTTTACAACGGAAAGTTAGGCATTTGGTTATTTTTGGCATCAGAAGTCATGCTGTTTGGCGGATTATTTTCTGCCTATGTTTTTTTGCGGACAGGTGCAGAATCCTGGCCAACGGGTGCTGATATTCTGAATGTGCCATTGGCCACACTCAATACCTTGTTTCTTATTACTTCATCAGTGACCATGGTGATGAGTTGGGCCTCACTCAAGTTAAAAGAATTTGATAAATTCAAACTCTATACGGGTTTAACCCTACTCTTGGCTGCATCATTTTTAGTGGTTAAATATTTTGAATATACAGCCAAGTTTCATCATGGATTATTCCCATCCACTAATAGTTTTCTTGGCATTTATTTTACATTAACCGGCCTTCATGTCCTCCATATTATTGGTGGTATGATTGTTATTTTCTTTTTCTGGATGCCAGGCGCTAAAATGTGGGAAAGTGATCCTGATCGTTTTACCAATCGGATTGAAATTGTCGGATTGTATTGGCACTTTGTAGATTTAGTATGGATTTTCTTATTTCCGGTACTTTACTTATTATGAGGAATTATCATGGCTGATTTAACGCCTGAAGAAATTAGGCATCACGTCAAAACATATGTAATTGTCTTTGTTGCATTGGCTTTTTTCACCATCGTGACCGTTGCTATTTCTTATCTGGATTTAGGTGTGGGCGCATCAGTGGTTTTAGCTCTGGGGGTTGCCAGCATTAAGGGATCTTTGGTGGCGTGTTATTTTATGCATTTGATTGACGAAAAAATCACCGTTTATTGGACGCTTTTAATTACGGCAACAATGTTTTTAATCCTCATGTTATTACCCTTGGGCAACATGCTAGCACAGACAAAGATATAAAATGTCAATAAAGACTTTTCACATCCTTTTCATAATTTTATCAATTGTGATTACAATTTGGTTTGGTTTATGGGAATGGAATCAGTCCATTTTATTAGCCGTTATTTCTTTTTTGGCTGGTTTAGGACTTGTGATTTATGGTATTCAAGTGTTAAAAAAATTCAAAACGATTTCCTGATGAAAAAAGGGATCATTATTACATTGGTTTTAGGGTTGGCACTTCTACCCGAAGTGAGCTATGCCTGTGCTACCTGCTTTGGGAACCCCAATGCCGCCGCTACACAAGGAATGAATAAATCTATTATTGCCATGCTTGGGGTTACGGGAACAGTTTTAGGCGGGTTTGGTTCGTCCATATATGTGCTAAACAGGCGTGCCAGGCGATATGCTAAATCATTAAAAAGAAAAAAATTAATTCAGAGGTAATTTTCGGTGTTAGAACTACTTCAATATTTCGGACTTCCCTTAGTCAATGCGTCAACGCAAGGCCCCGCTATTGATAATATTATTTCAATTGTTCATTGGTTAATGGCGGTATTGTTTATCGGTTGGGGTGTCTTTTTTATATACACCCTAATTCGGTTTCGGGCATCTAAAAATCCAAAAGCTGATTATCATGGTGTCAAAAGTCATTTTTCTTCATATATAGAAATAGCTGTTGCTGTAATTGAAGTTGGGTTGTTATTTGGATTTGCTTTCCCCATTTGGGCCAGCCGAGTAAATGATGTCCCTAAAGGACCGGATGCTGTACAGATCCGGGTCGTTGCCCAGCAATTCGCATGGAATATTCACTATCCCGGTCCCGATGGTGTTTTTGGGAAATCGTCTGCAGATTTAGTCGACGAAGCTGAAAACCCTATTGGTCTGGATCGTAGTGATGAATTTGCAAAGGATGATATATTTACCGTCAATCTATTGCATATCCCTGTTAATACACCAATTAATATTTCCCTATCATCCAAAGATGTGCTTCACAGTTTCGGTCTACCGGAATTTCGTGTGAAACAGGATGCGGTTCCCGGAATGGAAATTCCTGTTTGGTTTGAAGCCACCATGACCACCGAAGAATTCTTGGAAACAACAAAAGGATCAGCGAGAGAAGGCAAAGGATTTGAAATTGCCTGCGCTCAGTTATGTGGGTTAGGCCACTATCGTATGAAAGGATTTTTGACTGTTCACGATGATGAAGGATATGCAGCTTGGCTCGATGAAGAGGCAGCATACCTTGAAGAAGAGGGCGATGATGACGATTGGGGCGATGACGACGACTGGTAAACCCGGATCCAGTAAACCTTTAATGAAGCCCCTATTTGTTCAAAGGAATGGATAGGGGTTTTTTTATTAGGATTTACCCCAAAAATAACTTTCAGTAAACTGTAAATTCAGCGCCTATTTTCGGGGGCAATAATTAAAAATGAAATCTCCATACCACATCTGGTTAAGACGTCTGTCAAAACTAACTGTTTTTTCAACACTGTTCCTCATTTTTGCAGGTGCATTGGTTAAAAGTCACGAAGTTGGACTCTCTGTTCCCGATTGGCCAACCACCTATGGAAAACAAATGTTTGCATATCCAATATCCGAAATGGTTGGTGGTATATTTTATGAACATGGACATCGAATGGTTGCTACAATTGTGGGTTTTTTTACCATGGTCCAAGCCATATGGCTTGGATTTTCTCAAGAACCACAATGGTTAAAAAAAATAGGGTTTTTTGCTTTGGGAATGGTGATCCTACAAGGATTATTCGGCGGGATTACTGTTTTATTTTTTCTGCCGCCACCTGTTTCAATTATTCATGGTATTTTGGCACAAACTTTTTTTATGACCACGATTGTTTTGGCTTATGGGTTATCAATTGAAAGATCGGAACGGACTGAAATATCCGGGCCGTCCGGGGTGAAACGGGGTGCAGTCATCATGTGTGGGTTGGTTTATGTTCAATTGATTTTGGGCGCCCTCATGCGCCACACCGCTTCCGGGATGGCTATCCCGGATTTCCCAACAATGGGTGGTTTATGGATTCCCACCTTTTCGGAAACCATGATTCACAATATTAATTCAACATTATTTGATTTGGATATTGATCCAGTTTCACGGGGGCAGGTGATTATTCATTTTATTCACCGGTTAGGCGCCATAATTGTGACGGGATCAATTGGATTCTTTGGATATAAATATGGTTCATTTGTTAAAGAAAATAAACTGGCTTTTGCTGCCATGGTCTCCATCATTGGGATTGTTATTCTACAATTTAGTTTGGGCGCAATAACGGTTCTTTCAGAAAGGTCACCTTATATCGCCAGCTTCCATGTGGTTACAGGCGCGGCACTATTGGGTGCATGTACTTTATTTATCCTGCGGACACATCCAATGAAATGGATGGATTGGAGAAACGGTTGAAATTTCAGAAGCAACAAGCGAAATCACTTATCAGTATTTATTTAGAATTGAGCAAGCTTAATATTCTTTCGCTTGTCCTTGTGGCCACACTTTTAGGATACTACCTGGGAAATATGGGAATTGGTTCCTGGGATAAATTAGTATTTACTTTGTTAGGAACTTCCTTGACTGCCGCCGGTTCAGGAGCGCTAAATCATTATTTAGAACGTGAACCGGATAAGCTTATGGAACGGACTAAAAATAGACCCTTGCCGGCGGGACTGATTTCGCCCATTCATGTGATTCTTTATGGTATTATTATGGTTGTGGCAGGGAGTTTATTGCTGGTGTGGCAGGTGAATATCCTGACAGGAATTTTATCTCTATTAACGGCATTT
>JAPYOT010000078.1 GCA_029938045.1 Fidelibacterota bacterium
CATCATTATTCCAATAATTTTTTCAAGATTTCTCTACTCGTATGGTCTGTAACCAACCGGGCTCGGTTCGGACGAAATTTATCTTCCACAATTAGGGCAATCACATCCATTTGGCCTGTCTCCAGGGCATTGTTACATACATCATCCGCACTTAAAGTCATATTGCCCACCCGTTTTGTTAATTGGAATTCCAGATTCCCCATCCCATTAAAAGCGCGGTAAATAATTTCGGTGCACACTTGGGTTGCCGCATCATTAAAATCGAAAGAAAAATCGTATCCATTGCCCAGGTAGGAATGAACCACAACCATGGCTTTTTGGATTTGGGCAGGATTCAATTTGGGCCGAAGTATCACCATTCGATTGACTTTATGATCCAAAAGGTGATCCATTGAATTGGAAATGACCCCTTCAGATACTGATTCAATAATATCATCGCCGGGATGGATGAGCGATCTTTTTTCCGCCGATAAATAAAGTGAAGCCCAATCTTGTTCATTCCAAGACTGCCTGTCGCCCACATAAATAATCCCATGTTTAAATGTCCCAGGTAAAAAGATATTACTCATGTAACCCGCGGAATATGTTAAAATAATATCTCCCGGTCTCAGCATTTGTTTTATCTCATTTTTTTCCATATGGGTGAAATAAAGATTATGGGTTAGGGGAGATTTAATATCGCCCACCCATGTTACAAGGAATGCTTTAAGTGCCTCATATTGGCCACCGGATTGTTCGATTAAAAGTTTTGCCTGTTTTTGGATATCGCTATGGCGCAGGAGATTTGTGATTTCTGGTGTCAGTAACACAAAATGGTTCAGAATTTCTTCTCGATGCTTTACATGAAATGTTAGAAGTTCTTCTAATTCATTAATGAGTGGCACATACAGTGGATCTGACAAAAGCTGATTCAATGGGGATCCTGATAGATGGAGTTCCCGAGTATAAAGATCCCAGGCAATATCCATATCTTCCAGATTTTCCGGATTGGTGAGGCTATTAAAAATTTTTTCGAATGTATTTTTTGGAATACCACTCCGAAAATAGGATTCGTTCAGTTTATCCACAAGTTGATCATCCCTCATATTGATGGTAATTAAATTACCACTGGCTTTATAAAGGGTTAATGCAGCATAATACCCGATGACAAACGCTTTCATATTCGTTTCAGGATCGTCAGTAAGTGTATTGTAATCCCTGTATTTTCCGATTACCTCCCACAGGGATTGGCGGAGGATTAAAAAACGGAATAAAAGGTTCTCAATCTGGTCATTTTCTGTATTGGTAATATATTCTTTGTTATGTCGAGATGTATTTTGATGGAGGGAAATCATCTCCTCAAACATTTCACGGAGAGCACCCTCAAAAATGGCCAATTGCTGAATATCGGACTCAAATGAATCCTGTACAGCCGGTAAGGGTGAAAAGAAAAAAGCCCCGGAAAGAATATAGGGGATAATTTTATTTTTTATTGAAGTCATGCAGAATATTTATCCAATTTTTTGATTTCAAATTTTATACTTATACTGCTTCAGCCAATCAATGGCCTGAATAACCGCCGGTGAATAGGCCACAGGCTCATGCTCACCCTTTTCCAATAAAGTTATGGTTGCATTTCCCCCATGGGAATTAATGAATGCATGCATATTCACGCTCTGCTCAAAATCGACTGCACCATCTTCCTTGCTATGGATAAATAAAACAGGCGATTGAGGTACGACTTCATTTAAAGAATTATCGCTGAGCAATTGACGGTAAAATGCAAAGTCCGAATGGGTCCCAAAACTGGTCCTGGCTGCATCTGTGAATAAATTTTTACTGATTGGGGTTAAAGCCCTGTCGATTTCGCTTGCATCCTTTTCACCGTTAAACAAATCATTTAGCTTTTCTCTATGGGGCGATTCCACCATTTTATCCATGAGATCAAGTTGATATTGCTGATCATACATAAAGGGGGAGTACAAGGCCCAGGCCGGCCGGTAAAGGGTATCTGCAATCTGAAACGACTCCGATATATTTAAATCAAAATATCCTGCCACCATAACGCTGGCATTAATGACAAATGATCGGGGATTCTCATTCAATTCGTGGTGTACCGCCATGGATACATATCCGCCCGTAGAATAACCTAAAAGAAATACATTTTCATTCAATGGAATATCATTTTCGCATGCATAATGACGCATACCATCGATGAGATCTACCGCAGCCACCGCACTGGATTTTTGATTCACAGGCTGATTTTGTACGTCAGAATTTCCCAGGCCAAGATAATCGGCTTGGACAGAGGCATATCCCGTAGCTGCCCCGAACAGACCCAGATACCCATATAGGGGCAGGATGGAAGGCACATCCCTCTTTTTGATGGTGAGCCCATGCTGCCCGCTTAGAAGTGACAGTGGAGCATTATTGCCGGTTTTGGGAATATATATGGCCCCGGTGGCGGTGGCTTCTTTCCCATCCGGATCGGTAGTGGCATAATTGACGGCATAAACATCTACGTCATACTTGGCAGTGAATGATTCGGGAATACCAAAGCTGGGACGCAAGTCGTTAATAAATTGAATATCGATGGTGCCCATACTTCGAACTTCTATGAATTGACCACCTATGGGGGCGACACACGATTCTTCCGGTTTATCACCACAGGCAAATAGTAAAAAAATAAAGACGGTGCACAATAATTTAAGCTTTTCAAAATATTGATGATTTTTCATACCATCAATATAATCTATTATTTATAAAAATAAAAATGCCCCAGAAAAGCTCGGGAGCTCTCCCCATCATTTTTTCTGCACTAAAAGCCATCCACTGATGATGCCGGAAAATCCGCAAAGAAAACTAAACAATAAAATATAATATTCCGGATCACCCAATTGATCGGTGAAATAATATTCGCCCAAAGATAAAGCAGAAAGGATGCCGAATAGAATGGTTGAAAGTATGAGAATCAACCGCTTCAATGATTTAATTCTCAACCGAATCCTCTGATACGACAATAGTTATTCTGTCTCCCTTCGTGCTGATCGCAATTCGGGTGATGCCACTCAATCCATAATCTGATACATCGCCAATTTTTACCCAGTCCGTATGATTATATGGATCAAAATTATATAGTTCACTCCCCTTTCCCATGATGAGCACACCAGAATGGGTCACGGCAAAATCTTCGGAGCCCTTCAATGTGTGGATCATTATTTCGATCTCTCCTGATTTCGGATCAATGGTATTGATCATCCATTGTTTTTCTTTTTTGCTGATATAGGCCACGCGATTGGATTTGGGCAATTTCAAAATAGTTCGGCCGATGCTGTTATCCATGACACGATTGCTATTCGATTGTATATTATTTAATTGAAGTGTGTGTGGATCCCCCAATACAAAGGTTATGAGCTTCTTTCTATCAATCCAGCAGTGGTAACCGATTCTCAAATCTTTGACGAGCACCTTTGGTTTCCCGGAATACATGCTGTATTTATACAACAACTGTGTGCCGTCCGGATCTAACCGAATAGCAGAGAAGGCATTGCTTGTTCCAATCTGCAGAGGGGAATACTCACCCCCCTGGGTGTCCGTCATCCATGTTTTCTTTCCGGACTTAATATGGTATAAGCAAATATCCTGCTGGCCATTCCGTGTGGAAGAGAATAAAATCTGCCTTCCGTTTTTCATAAATGAGGGCTGGTTATCATAACCGGGATTATCCGAAATGTTAACCGGATTGGCGATGGCATATTTATCATCAACCGATAGTAGGTCAAAAAGATATATTTCTGATCCCGTCTGGGCATTAATAAAGGTCAGTATAATAACAAAAATGATCGATTGTTTCATTACTATAATTTAGGAATGAAATAGCATTGACTTTGGAAGGAATAGTTTTAGGAATAGCAATGTATGATCGCAGAGATTTTATCAGCCTGACGATAATTGGCAGTAGAGAATTCCTTCATGAAAATAATCGAAGGTTGTATTAATTATAAAAAAGGTTGAGGTTTGTTTAATCGTGCAAAGAGTCTTACATCAATTAAACCAGACCCCATAACCCCGGTTTCTTAATCCGATACCCAGCATTTCTTCAATTGCTTCCGCATCTTTCCGAGTGGGGATGGGGTTATACTGTTCATAGAGATCGGGCCGAAGTTTTAACCCATACACTTTCGCATATTTATTTGATTTATATCCTTCTTTATGCTGTGTAAACCGGAGGGACGGTTTCCGAACAGATTGCCCCACATAGACACAGCTTTTCCCACTGATATATTTCGGATTTTTTGCCCGAAATTTTTTCTGGTCCGCCACGGATGGGTCTAATTCTATCACATATACAAAGTATCGTTTCATTCATGGAATCTATTCATTTATTCTTCTTTTAATTTTATACAAAAATAATAAAATACAATGGGTGCCATGACCCACACCGCCTGGGGAATCAGCGTATATCCTACAGTAGTCGAAGAACCGGGAATGGGCGGAATAATGACAGGATTCCAGGGTAATGATTCATAAACCCAAACGCGCCCATTAAATAAATATTCCACTAACAATTCTTGAAATATACCCCAGGAAAGCATGATGCTTAATTCGGCCCAACTAAATCGGATAAAATGGATCCCCTTGCTATATTTTTTACACATCCAAATACCCACCATGAATATGCCACCATCCCAAATGGAATGACTTATTTTTCGTGGCCATCCACCCAAGCCATAAGGCCATTCTTTCACTGAATGAAGAAAATCAGGGCCCAGAAATAAAAACGCAAACTCCCATGTGGCCCCAATCAATGTGCCAATCCAAAACAGTTTATAGTAATAATGGGAGATCCTCCCTTGACTAATGGCCCACTTAAAACCAACAACCAAGCCAATAGCCACGAGGAAATCGCCAACAAGAAAAATGTAATCTATATGGGTCATATTATTTTGAGCCAGAGGGATTTCAATCTGTTATAGTACATCCTTTGTTTTCAAATACTTTACGAGCAGCTTCTCTTTTACCTCGCACATTATTCAATTCTGATGCTACGATTCCATCACCCTTACCAATACCTTCAGTCCACCCCCATTGCTTTTCACTTTCTTTAATTCTTTCCTCCTGAGCAATTACCAATTCTTTCTCACGCTTTTCTAAAAATTTTATTTCATCATTTAGCGTTTGACAGTCATGTTCTTCATAATGCAATCCAGAAATATGTGCACCTTCAATTTCTGAAGGTGAGGTTGGCGCGTTGTAGCAACCAAAAATAAGGACCGTAATAAAGAATAGAATTGCTTGATGCTTTGCTGATTTA
>JAPYOT010000079.1 GCA_029938045.1 Fidelibacterota bacterium
AATTGTAGTAACTGTGCTGCAATACTGATGGCAATTTCTTCCGGTGTATTGCTTATCATAGGTAGTCCAACCGGCGCTGTGATCCGAGAAAGCTGTTGATCGGAAATACCTTCTAGTTTCAATCGTTTTTTGACTTCGGATATTTTATTTTCACTTCCCATTACGCCGATAAACGGGAATGGTTTGTTCAATATACCCAATAAGCCACGAATATCGGATGCCACATCGGTTGTCATAATTACAATGTCGGTTTTTTCTGGTAAATTTATTAGAGACGCTGCTTTTTTATAATCATCTATAATTTGAATTGAGTCGACAAAATTGTTTTGGTCTAAAGTAGAAATATTTTCCCGTATATCAAATGCAACCACATCATACCCCAGATTATTCATGACCCGAGATAATGCCAATGAACAGTGACCGCCCCCAATAATGGCAATCCGGTTAAAGTTTTTCAATTGTTCTTGATAATGCCATTTACTGCCATCTTGCGTCAAATTAAATTGAAAATCAGATGCATCAAGTTTATGTTTTTGAAGGGACATCCCTCCTGGAGAAATGGAAAGGATAGCCGGCTGATTTTCTGTCAAGACGTGAATAATTTCTTCAACAGTTTTCCTGTCTTTTTCAGGTTCACATACATAATACAGATTAGTTTGTTTTCCTGCACAAATCATTCCCGATTGTTCACCCAATCCAAATTTATTATGGTTAAGTGTGTGAATTTCTGGGATGTAATTTTCATTTGATAATATTTCCTGTGCACTATTTACCAATTCATACTCCATGATGCCGCCACCAATTGTACCCATCATTTCTTTATTTTCTGTTACCAATAATTTGGCACCTGTTGTGCCGGGTGAGTGGATGGTATGATAAACAACCATGGCTAAAAAGACCTTCTGTTCTTCTTTTAATAAGGATAAAACTTTTTTCCAGTAGGAGATCGTTTTCATTCAAAATCTAAAGAGCCATGTAATCCCATTAATACTTTTTCATGGGTAAAGGGTGCATCAAAGGTGGATGTGAAATTTGGATTAAACGATTTAATGGCATTATCTATGGCAAAATAAGCACCGATTCCATACATGAGTGGCGGTTCGCCCACAGCTTTTGATTTTAGGATTGCTAAATCGCTTCCATTGGTTTCAAGTGGTTCAATGGTAACCGTTTTAGGGACGGAGTAAATATCCGGGATTTTATACGTGGATAATGTATTGGATAGTAATTGGCCTTGGTTGTTATAGCGAAGGTCTTCCATTGTCATCCAACCCATTCCCTGAATCAATCCCCCTTCAATCTGTCCAAAGTCTACACTGGGATTCATTGTTTTTCCAAAATCATGAACAATTTTTACAGCGTCAAATTCATAAGTCCCGCGCACACAATCCAGAGTGACTTGCATTAATGCCAAACCATAAACATGATAGGCAAAAGGATGCCCTTTTTCTTTCGTCATATCAAAATGAATGGTCGGTGTGGCATAATGCCCATTTTCCGTCAGACAGATTCGCTTTAAAAAGGCCATCATGACCAGTTGATGCCAGGTCAAGTCTGTCTTGTTTTCATTCGTATAAACCATACCATCTTTTAGGGTAACATCCGTGGATGAAACCTTCAGATGATCCGCTGCGCATGATTTAAGTCGTTCTAATAATGCATTACATGCTTTTTGCAGCGCTTTCCCATTCAGGTCGGCAGTGGAACTAGCAGCAGAAGGAGATGTATTCGCAACCCGTGTAGTATTGGTTGATTCAAGTTTAACTTGTTTTGGATCAATCGAAAAAATACATGCTGCAATCTGGAGCATTTTCGTATTAACACCCTGTCCCATTTCCACCGCGCCGGTACTGACCCCTACACTGCCATCTGTATAAATATGAACCAGTGCCCGTGCTTGATTCATGGGTGTTTTTGTAAAGGATATTCCAAACGTTACGGGCATCAAGGAGAACCCCTTTTTTACATCCGTGTGATTTGAATTGAATTCATCAATTTCCTTTTCAATGGATCCAATATCAAATTTTGATTCCATCTCGTGCCAAATGGAATTCAATTCCACTCCATCTGCAATTTGACCATAGGGAAATTCATTCCCATTTTTGAGTAGATTTATTTTTTGTAATTCATGGGTAGGGATGCCCAACTCTTTTGCTGCGTGGGATAGCGCAGATTCAATAACAAACATACCCTGTGGCCCACCAAATCCGCGGAAGGCTGTATTTGGCGGCAAGTTGGTTTTGCAGGAATAGGCAGTCATTTTCACATTGGGAATAAAGTAAGAATTGGTCCCGTGGAATAGAGTTCTTTCCATGACGGCAGGGGATAAGTCAGCCGCCGCGCCAGCATTTTGATAGAAAGTCGTCTCATAAGCTATGATTTTTAAATCTTTAGAAAATCCAATTTTATAATCTGAACTGTATGGATGCCTTTTGCCCGTCATTCGCATATCGTCCAACCGGCTTAAAACCACTTTCACAGGTAAATTCAGAATGGATACACCCAGCGCCGCCATTACGGCCCATGGCGTTGCTTGATCTTCTTTGCCGCCAAAACCGCCACCGATTCGAACAACATCCACTTCAATTTTGTGCATGCCAACACCCAATACTCTTGCCGTTATTCGCTGAACCACCGTGGGCCCTTGGGTTGAAGATGAAATCCGAATATGTCCATTTTCCATGGGAATCGCATAGGCGCCCTGGGTTTCAATATATAAATGTTCTTGCCCATTCGAATCCGCTTGTCCTTCAAAAATATGAACACAATTTCCCCAAGAATTTTCTGTATCACCTAATTTAAATGTTCGGGGCGGAACAATTAATTGATCTATCTGTTGTGCTTCCCGCGGGTTAACAATAACATCCTTTTTGGCAATTTCTAATTCGATCAGTTTTCGTGCTTTAAATGCGATTTGGTCCGATTCAGCAATAATGAGTGCGATAGGTTGTCCCACAAAATGGACTTCTGTGGATGCGAATAATTGTTCATCGGAAATAATCCCGCCAATTTGATTTTGTCCAGGAATATCTTCATGGGTAATAATTCTTATAACACCTGGGGTTGCGAGCGCTTTTGTATAATCAACAGATGTAATGGTGCCGTGTGCCACGGGTGAATCAAATACCACCCCAAACTGTGTGCCTTGAATAATGGGAATATCATCCAAGTAAATTGATTTCCCTGTTACGTGTCCTTTGGAATCAATATTTTTCATTTGAATGAATCCAAAGAGAACTGATCTGGGAAAAGTGTAATAAAATGGGCGTAAAAAAGTTGACGGAGTAATAGTCGCTTATAATCAGCTGAACCACGTACATCGCTAATGGGGATTATTTCTGACTGAAGTATTTTATGGGCAGATTGAACTGTTTCCGGCAAGAGTGCCTTGTTCAAAAGGAAGTCACACGTTTTGCGCAAGTATATGGGAATAGGTCCCACGCCGCCTGCAGAAATATGTGACTCGGTAATTTTATTTTTGGAAACGGTGAGTTGAATGGCCGTATTTACACTGGCAATATCAAGATAAATTCGTTTGCTTACTTTTTCAAAATTATAATGGCTGTCTTGTGTTGGAAGTTTAAATGAAATGGTGGAAAGAATTTCATCGGACGACTTATCCAAATCTTTGTACCCTTTATAAAAATCATTCAAATAAATGGACCTGCTATCGCTATTTTTTGTTAGTTTTATTTTGGCGTTCAGTGCCAGGAAAAATACAGTAAAATCACCGACAGGTGATGCATTTACAAAGTTACCACCTAATGTTGCCGTATTGCGAATGGGCGAAGATGCCACCAATTTTAAATGGGCTTTGAGTCGGGGGAAGGCAGAAATAAAAATGTCCGATTCCATTAAATCGGTTGCAGTTGTTCCTGCACCAACTTTACAAATGCCATTATCAATTTTAATAAAATTCAAGTTGGGCATATTGGTAATTAAATCCACATTTTGATCAATTAATTGGTCGTGCTTTTGCACATAAAGATCAGTGCCACCGCCAACAACCGTTCCGTTTTGAGAATCATTATCCCCTTTGGGTAATGCATCTAGCTTGTCTTGAATTTGGTTGAAATAAGAAGGAATAAACTGTTGGGCAATTAACCAATTCAGGGTTTCATTATGATCTTTGTCAGATAGGGATTCTGTAATATGTTTTGCGGCTCTTTCAATGGGTTTGTATCCCGTACATCGACAAATATTGCCATCGATTGAAGCAATGGCATCATTGTAACTGGGGATAGAATTCGCCAGACAAAACTGGGTGAGTGACACAACAAACCCGGTTGTGCAAAACCCACATTGGGATCCACTTTCATCTACCATGAACTGCTGGACGGGACTTAATGATTTCATATTAAGTCCTTCAATGGTAACCACGTGTTTACGTTGTGCATTCCCAAGTGGCGTTAGGCAGGATGTTACCTGCCTATAATTCATTTGACCATCTATGAGCTCGCCCATAAGAACAGTACATGCACCGCAATCACCTTCCCGACATCCAATTTTTGTTCCCATAAGTGATTGCTCATACCGTACAAAATCAAGGAGTAAAGAACCGGTGGGTTGATCCGTTTTTATAGGTTTATTATTAAGAATAAATTCAATCATTAATACTCTATTTTATTTTCACATTTTTGCCATTGTATAAAGGCGGACTGTGCTTCAGCTCTCAATAATTGAATCGTTGGTAGTTTGCGTTCATTCAAAGAAATATCCAACTCATCATAGATGAAGTTGTCGTCAAAATTGATTTCTGCTGCATCTTCTTTTGAATTTCCAAAATAGATCGCATTAGGTCTCGCCCAATAAATAGCGCCTAAACACATGGGGCACGGTTCACAACTGCAGTAAATGTCACATCCATCTAATTGAAATGAATTCAATGTTGCACAGGCGTTTCTAATGGCAACGATTTCAGCATGGGCCGTTGGATCATTGGATTTTGTCACTGCATTCACGGCGGTAGCAATGATTTTCCCATTTTTTACAACGACCGCACCAAAAGGTCCACCATTGCCCGATTGGACATTTTCCATGGATAAGCGAATAGCTTCCCGCATGAATTTTTTTTGTTGATCAATACTCATTTAATTATTCTGATAATAGGATTCAACTTGGTGAATCAATTTTTCTTTTTCACTTTTAGATAAAAAGCTGGACTTAAAGCTGTTTTTAGCCAATTTAGTAATTTGTTTTTTAGAAAGATTTA
>JAPYOT010000080.1 GCA_029938045.1 Fidelibacterota bacterium
TGACATATTTTAATCAGATATCTAAATGGGTCAATAATTATAATCCAAACTATTTGCGACTTTGCATCTCTCATAAACCAGAATATTTTGATGCGTTTGTGGGAAGTATCCCCCAAAAAACACCTTATAAAACATCAACCATGCCTTGCATTTGGAAAAGATCTACATTGAGAGAAATATTAAAAAAGGGAGAATCGGCTTGGGACTTCGAAATAAAAGGATCAAAAAGAGCATTTGAACATGATGGATTCTACGCTGTATATAAAGATTTGATACGTTATAATAATGGAGTGATAAAAGGCAAATGGCGAAAATCAATTCTAAAAGAGGGGAATGAATATGGGTTGAATATAAATACAATATCACGGCCTGTAATGACAACGGTTGAAGAGCTTGTTTATTCCTTAAGAAAATACAGGTCTATTTTGTTTAATCGACTTCCCAATAAACTCAGACGGGTATTAAAAAGACAATAATTACTTTATTTTAATGTGATAAATATCACATTGATTATCCTTGTCTTCGTGTTAAACTCAACCAATTCTGAATTACTATTTTTGAACTATGATTAAAAATTATAAAAAATCGAGAAACTTTATCCGGTTCATCCTCGTCGATATTTCCTTGATATTGGGGGCACTCTATATTGCCTTTTTATTAAGATTTGATTTTTCAATCCCTGACCATGTAGGATTGGATTATGCTAAGTTTCTACCCGTCATATTAACTACAAAATTAATTTCATTTTTTATTTTTGGTATGTACAAGGGCATGTGGCGGTATACGAGCATTTCTGATTTTATTAATATTGCCAAAGCCTCTTCTCTCGGATCTTTAATGGCACTTGCTACGTTAGGTTTAATTTTTGGACTAACCGGATTTCCTAGATCCGTTTTATTGATTGATTATGCTTTGTGTACAATCTTTTTAGGTGTCAGCCGTGCAAGTGTGCGAGTGTATTTTAGTAATATATCCCAAACCCAAAGTATTGTGGGTCAAAATACATTTTTAATAGATCGTAGAAAATTGATTATGATTGGAGGTGGTGATAGTGCTGAAAAAATAATCAGGGAAATTCGTGATAATAAGGGAATGAAATATGTAGTTGTAGGGATCGTAGATGATGATAGCTCAAAAGTGGGTGCCACCATTCATGGCGTTCCCATACTGGGGCCAATCGAAGAATTAGCTAATTTAAAAATTCCATTTGACGAAATTATTATTTGTATTCCCACTGCATCCAATATAGAAATGCGCAGAATTGTTGCCATTTGTAAAGCGGCGGGGAAATCATATCGCACCGTACCCACTTTTTCTGAATTAATCGATGGTAAAGTTTCCATGAAATCAGTTCGGGAAGTATCCATGGTTGATCTATTGGGACGAAAGGAAGTAGAATTAGATCGTTCATCAATTTCTCAATATATTTATGGAAAGCGGGTTTTGGTCACAGGCGCCGGTGGATCAATCGGGTCTGAATTGGTGCGAAATTGTTTAACATATGATCCGGATCTCTTAGTGTTGTTGGATCAAAGTGAACATAATTTGTTCAAGATTGAAAGAGAATGTACCGAAAGTAAGCACCCCATTTCTTTCCAACCGATTTTAGGTGATATCAGGGATAAAACACTTCTTCATCGCGTTTTCGCTTCATTTAAGCCCCATGTGGTGTTTCACGCAGCTGCTTATAAACATGTGCCCATGCAGGAAGATCACCCTTGGGAAGCAATTCTGACAAATATTCAGGGAACCATGAATTTAATTGATGTCTCCGAGGACTATGGTGTGGAGCGGTTTGTACTTGTATCTACAGATAAAGCTGTGAATCCCACCAACATAATGGGCGCAACAAAGCGCGTTGCAGAAAAATTGATTCAAAGTAAATCAACCGATTCTCAAGTAAAATATATGGCTGTTCGATTCGGAAATGTAATCGGAAGCTCTGGGAGTGTAATTCCTACCTTTCAGAAACAAATTCAAAATGGGGGTCCCATCACCATAACAGACGCCAATATGCAACGGTATTTTATGTCCATTTCAGAAGCGGCTCAGTTGATATTACAGGCGGGGGCTATGGGATCCGGTGGCGAAATATATGTGCTGGATATGGGGAAACCAGTCAATATAAAAGATATTGCCTATGAACTGATTCGCTTGAGTGGTTTGGAGCCGGAAATTGACATTGGCATTGAGTATATTGGTATGCGACCGGGGGAAAAAATGTTTGAAGAGTTACAAACCCATGAAGAAAATATTATTGATACGGGCCATGATAAAATTTTGGTGTTAAAAAATGGGCAAGGCAATAACTGGAATAGCCTGCTAAATAATGTATCTACGATTGTAAAATCTGCCAGATCTTATAGCTATAGCCAAGTAACACAATCATTAAAGAACTTTATCCCAGAGTATGTTCCAGATGCAAAAACAACACAACAAAGATTAAAATCCTCTATCATTGAAGAAATCTAAACTAAATCAATTTATTTGCTTGTTAATGGTTGCTCATGTATGTCATGGGCAATTTTTTTATATAGATGATCAAGAAAGTAAATACTGGCTCCAAACTAATTTTAGCTCCTTCAATAAATCGGATATATTCCCCTCAAACAAGTGGCTTACTTATGGTATTAATAAAAATATAAGTCAAAAAGAGGGCCATTCTTTTGGTGCATTCATTCACCTAAAAAATCAAAATAATTTAGAGGGAATTATTCAAAAATCGGATTATATCGATAATGGGCTCCTCTCAGCATACAGGTATACCTCACCCCATATTGAAATTATGAATACCATGTTTTTTACCGATGATGTCAATAATGCTGAAAGAGGGTTTGTTCGAACAATTAAGAATGTAACCATGTACACAAACCAGGCGTATTTAAAAGTGAATAACCAATCGGATAAATTTAATTATTCACTCAAGATTGGTCGGGATTTTATAACGGTTGGGCATAGTTTAAACTCCAATTTATTCATCAGTGATTTTTCACGCCCGTTTGATCAGTTTACTTTAAATGCAGAATTAGGGAAATTGAATGCATTATTTTCCGTAATTGAACTGGATACTATCATGGACCATAATCGGTATTTATATATTCATAGTTTTGGATATAAATCTAAAAAGTTATCCATTACAGTAGGTGAATCAGTTCTTGCTTCTGGTGTGTCTAAACCCATCAATATTCAATTTCTCAACCCATTTAGTTTTTGGGCATGGGAGAATCTGGGGAGTACAACAAAAGGGTTAAATGCATTTTTATATGCAGGTATTACCTGGTTACCAAAAAATGGATTAAGGGTTTATGGGGAAACAGTAATTGATGATATTAATTTTCATCAGGATGATGCTTTTTATCTCAACCGATTTGGGTATTTAATCGGAGTGCAAAGAACTGGGTTTCCCTTTGAATCATCCAATTTATGGATAGAGTATTCCAATGTATTACATCAGGTGTATCAATCTTATCACCCAACCCATATTTATACGCACAGAGGATTTCCCATCGGTCATTTTTTAGGAAATGATTTTATCAATATAAAGATTCATTATTCCCAATTAATGCAATTCGGCAAGATTAAACCCATAATTGATATTTCATATCTCATGGATGGTGCCAACGGATTAGAAACTCGATTTGACAATCCTTGGGAAACAGAAGAAGGAGAATTTTTAAAAGATTATATTCCACCAACGCATCCGTCCCCTCCTGTCACCACTTGGATAGAATCAGAAGTCGGCGCTGAGATTAAAATCGGTATTGCAGCATATTTGACTATCACTGCCCGTTACCAGCTAAAGTCTATGGATAAAGCGTCCGTTACTGATATGGGTATAGGTATTCGATTTTGGTCCTATTTTCAATTGCCATTTAATAAATAGACCATAAATAGATGACTGATTTAGCCATCATTACGGAAGAATTTCGGCCGTCAAAAAAAGGAGGCATTGCAACCTGGGCCCATGGTCTTGCATTATATTTTGGGGAGAAAAATGAATATAATGTAACGGTATTTGTAAAAAAACGCGGAGGAATAAATCAAAAAACACTCGCACCAAAATTACCATTTAAATTGATACTTATGGGTGGGAGGGATTGGTCAAAATTTAAAAAATGGTATATTTCCTATTATTTGAAAAAATATATTAAAAAATCCCAAAACCCGGTTATCATTTCTGCAACATGGGAATTGGCTCAAGGGATATTAAGGTATAAAAAAAAATATCCATTTTCTCTCATCACAGTATTACATGGGTTAGAAGTAACCCGTCTAAATTCACAAAAGTATAATAAAAGAATTCCGCTGTTTCAAAATGTACTTAAATATTCAAATCAAATTATTACAGTAAGCAATTATACAAAAATGGAAGCGTTATCTATTGGAGGAGATCATAAAATTGAAACGATACCGAATTTTGTAGATACCAATGATTTTTATCCTGAATCAAAAACCAATTGTCGGAGGCATTTCAAATTTGATCAGAATGAAAAAATCCTTTTAACGCTTTCTCGTTTGGTAAAAAGAAAAGGGCATGCTATCGTAATCAATGCATTACCCGCGGTTAAAGAAACTTTCCCCAATATTAAATATGTTATTGCTGGTGATGGAGATCAATCGTATAAAAAAGAATTAAAACAATTGGTTGTTGAATTAGGGCTCGAAAGTAATGTTTTATTTTTAGGTTACATTCATGAGGATCAAAAACGACTGTTATATAATGCTTGTGATATTTATATCATGAATAGCATGGCAACAAATGAAAAGGGTGACTCTGAAGGGTTTGGCATTACATTTTTAGAAGCAAATGCTTGTGGGATACCTGTCATTGGTACTACATCCGGGGGGATTGGCAATGCAATTAAAAATAGAGTAAATGGATTAATGGTGTCCCCAAATAGCCCGGTGGAAACAACAAATGCCATATTGGATTTATTTAATGATTCACCCTTGTATAGTGAAATTTCATTGAGTGCTGTTTCAAGGGTAAACAAACAATTTAGTCTTTCTCATATCGGAGAAAAATATCAGCAAATAATATCAAGCCTTTATACTTCGCAATGATAAAATAATTACCTTAAATTCCCCGCCATTATGGTGAACAAAAGTCCCCAAAAGGTTAAT
>JAPYOT010000081.1:0-1900 GCA_029938045.1 Fidelibacterota bacterium
AATTCTTGAAATATTCGTGGGTTGCCCCGGGACCACCATGGAGTAAAAGTAATTTAATACTGTCGCTATTCCCCATTTTCTGGGTCCAGACCTTATGGCCTCCGACAATTTCAATCATTTTTATATCAGTTGAAACCGGTGCTTTTTCAACCATCGTAGGTTGTGGAGTGTTTGCACACCCAATCATCAATAACACAGTGAGTACTATAATTGATATTTTTGACTTTTTCATATTCACTCCTTTTATATTCTTTATGCTTTTTCTTAAAATGTTTTTCATTTACTCTCCCTTTCGAGGTAGACGTTCATCCAGCATGGCGGTGTGATATACAAAGGCAGCCACGATCACCGCATTCTTTTGTATATCCTCAATGGGGATTGTATCATAATAATCGAGATTCGTATGACCGCCAGTGCCGCCAATTTTATCCTGTAAAAATTGAAAGGCGGGGAGGCCCACTCGATCGAAAGCAACATGGTCTGTGCTACCCAAACTTTGGGGTGAAATAGTGGTCATGCCCAAATCATGGAATGGTTTGATCCACGACGTGAATGCGTCCCGCACATTTTCATTCCCCTGCAAATTCATGCCTCGAAACTGGCCCGGACCATAATCCTGGTTATAGTACGCCGAGAATTTTTCGTAATCCGGTTTTACCCCAATCTCCGGGTCATTGGGATTTCCAAAATGCTTATGTACATATTCCCGAGAACCATGAATCCCCTGTTCTTCTCCAGACCACAAGGCAATCCGGATGGTGCGCCTGGGCGTCACCCCTACCGCTTTCAGAATGCGAATGGCTTCCAGCATTACCGCTGTACCGGATGTATTATCCGATGCGTTTGGGCTGGCGTGCCAGGTATCAAAATGGGCCCCCAGCATGACCACTTCATCTTTTAAATCGGAACCAGATATTTCGCCAATCACATTCCGGGCCCACTGTCTTTCTCTTCCAATCTTGGTTTTGATTTCCACCGCAATACGCACAGGAATATCCCGTTCAAGAATGCGGTACATGCGGTTGTAATGCTCCGGCGTTACGGTCACGATGGGTAAATGGTTTATGGTTCCCTTCCGATCCCATTTATCTTTTTTAGCACCGGGGCGCGCATATCCCGGAACCATGGCCACACGGTTCCCTCTTGTTTCTAAGATGACCGAAACACCTTCTTCTTTATAAAATGCATTTCGTTCAGCCGTACTGACCCGTTCCGGATCGGGCGGTGGGCGTTTGCGTCTTTTTCTTTTGGGCGGATCGTTGGCTAATACAGTTAATTCTTCATCAGTAAATCGGGGGGTGCCATTTCGGATTCGTTCTTGATCAATTACCGGCATGGTTACAGACAATACCGCTTTCCCTCTTAACTTACCCCTATACTTTTCCAAATCACTTTTGGTCTTAATGTCCGCAATCGTCACGTTCATTTTCTGCCGGCCATTGATCCCCGGTGTATGGGCGATGGGGTATCCGACCATTGTTTGGTAATCCGGCTCCAGCATATGGATGGAGAATAGTTTGTTATCCCAACTGACACCATAATCCATAAATGGTTCAATTTCGATATTGGTGAGTCCAATCCGTTTCATTTCTCCCGTCACCCACTTCTGGGCACGGCGCATATCTTTTGAATTGGTAAGGCGGGCACCCAAAACATCGGTCATGTAAGATAAGGTATTGGCAATCTGAGACCGTTCAAATCCTTCTTCCCGAATTTTGGCTACCATTTCATGGTCAACAGCATATTTCCCCTGAGATAATAGAGGGACTGCAAATGATATTAGGGAAAGGATTATAAATGTTTTTTTCATGTTAGTTTGCTTACATTTTGATCTTTGTTAAAATATTTTTCATATTAATTCTCAATCATTTCCTGGCGGATAAGTTCTACAGGAATATTC
>JAPYOT010000081.1:2000-3311 GCA_029938045.1 Fidelibacterota bacterium
TTTTTCATATTAATTCTCAATCATTTCCTGGCGGATAAGTTCTACAGGAATATTCCCCGCCTTGTTAAATGTATCTAAAAATTTTCTAAGTACGAATGGTTTCCCTTCTGTTTCAAGCTTTTTCGCATATTCGGCCATGAGGTTTTCAATGAGGTATTTTCCCGTTACATAACAGGTGCCGTACCCCGGCTGGCGGAGGTAAAGGTGCTGCTCAAATTGAAGAAGGTGGGGCTCCCGTTTCATCCATCCTCGGGGAGTCCACTTCACATGGACCTGTCCTGCTTCAGCCATGGTCATCATATTGGCATGGGCATAGAGGGAACCCAATCCCCGGGCGGCGCGCTGGGCCAGCATGATCCAAACAATTTCTCTTGATCTCGGGCTGTCTTCATAGAGTCCCGTGTGCATAAACATTTCTTCTACTGATGTGGCGATTCCCTCATTTTTGGAATCGTACATATTGTACAAGGGTGGCCCCCGTCGAATGGGATTTTCATGTGGATTATCTCGAACTTCCGCCAAGTCGAACCAGTGGTACATGTGGGAATAAAGCGGCAGTGGATCAAAGTGCATTCCAATCGAAAAGAAATTGCGTTTTTCAACTGGAATAAATTCCCCCATATGTTCCCGTAGTGCCGGTTCCATATTTGGCTTGATGGGCATGATCTCTTTTTGTTCTAAAAACGCCATCATTTTTTTAACCGCTTTTTCTGTTAACGCTGCAAATTCTTTCGGCGTATCTGCTGAAACCATGGGTGGCAAGTCCATATTTCGCTGCTCCTCTAATTTTAGAGAGGTCCAGGCCCGATCCAGTTCCCGTTGGAGCAATTGCACTTCTTCATCCCAAGTGAGGGGAACCCGGTGGACATTCTGCTGATACCATGTGTAATTATCCTTCCCAATCCCAGAAGGACCATTCTTTTTTGATGATTCTTTTTCTAACCATTGGATAAATACTTCATTCGCTTTTTTTGCATTGTCCAATACCATGAATAATTCTAAATCCTTATTCCTGCTATGGTGCTCACTCAATTCTTTTTGAATGGTTACTAAGTGTTCTCCTTGCTGGACAAAATTTCGAATGCCTGCAATCCATAGGTCTCGCGCATTGCCGGTGAGATTTGCTTGAGCCTGTTTTAGGAAAGGTGGAATGCTTTTTAACTCTTGGGTGAATTGCTTTTTTGATTCACTCGATAAGGGTAGCCTATAGGTCCAATATTCTAAGGTACCATGGTTTGTCGGACCTTCATGGGCAGGCACGTCACTTTGATGCATCCAAATCGTTTGATAAAAAGCAGGGTCTCTTTCCCA
>JAPYOT010000081.1:3411-5023 GCA_029938045.1 Fidelibacterota bacterium
GGAATCCATGATTGAACCGTTCCATTTCTTCTGGTTTGGCCATGCTTAGACGGCACCAATCTGTATAAGGAGGAAATGGCCGCCCCACGATGACTCCGTATTTTTCCATGGCAGGCTGGAAGTCTGAAATCTGAATTCCCGTTTTGATGAAAATAAAATTGGACTGGGAATCCAAATACTGGATTCCTTTTTCATCGAGAAAATCTGTAACGACTTTTCTGGCTCTATTATTTTGTTCGATGCTGAACGCCTGAAATCTTTCATCCTGATAAGAAGCAATGGCAGCACGAAGGCCCACAATGTTCAGTGAATCGGTGAGGTAAGATTCCATCCGTTTGGCAATCTCTGGAGTGGTGATGGCAAAACCAACCCGCAAACCCGCAAGACCATGAACTTTGGACGCTGTTCTGGACACAATAATATTTTTCCCTTCTTTTACCAGTCCGATCATGGAACGGTAATTCGGGTCCATCACATATTCGTGATATGCTTCATCCACAAAAATGGTTGCTTTTTTTGAAATTTCACTACAAAATGATTCCAGGTCATCTGAATCCATCAGCTGTCCGGTGGGATTATTGGGATTGCAGAGATATACCAGTTTCGTTTTTTGGCTAACAGCAGATGCCATCCTATCCAAGTTTATGCCGATGTTGTCATCCATGGGGATGCGTTTCACATTGGATTTCATGGTTTTGGCATAGCGGTTGATGGTTTCAAATGTGAGGGATGGCGAAACCAGTTCACCTTTGTCTATCCCATTCATGAGGGCCCCTTTTTTCAGAATCTCTCCAGAGCCGAATCCCACCGCAATATGATCCGGCGTTACGCCGTTCTGCTTCGCCATGAGGACTTTGAACTCTCCTTTAGCATCGCGCATGGAATAAAGGTTTGCTTCAGCAAATGCCTTTCGCATGGCCCGTCTGGCCACTTGAGATGGTCCGTATGGATTTTCGTTATACATCATCCGTACCGGTTCATTGGCAGAACGGTTTAGGGCCGCTCCAAATAAGGGGTTATATCCGCCTACTGATCCTAAAATAGATCCACCCAAAACAGCGGCACTTTTGTTGAGCCAATCTCGTCTGGTCATTTCTTTTTTCATAACTTTCTCCTAATTAATGGTTGCCCAACATTCGATTTCCACCTTGGCACCGATGGCTAATCCGCTGCCGGCAAAGGCAGATCGCGCCGGTTTATGGTTGGGAAAGAATTTCACATATTCGCCACTCATCTCTGCCCATTCGTTAATATCCTCAAGCATGCAAAGACACTTCACCACTTGATCCATAGAAGATCCGTACCGTTCCAGAACTTCTTTAATATTTTCCATAGTCTGTCGCGTTTCATGTCCAATTCCACCGGAGACGACATTCATTTCGCCCGGAATATTTCCCACCTGGCCAGAGAGATAAAGCATATTGCCCACCCGGACTGCTTCAGAGAAGGGCATGTTCTGTTTGGCAAATTTTTCGGATTGAAGATATTGGACCCGCTGTCTGGATTCGCAGCTGATGAAAAAAAATAGGCATAAAATAAAAAGGTAATGATGTTTCATAAGTTCCTCCTTGAGATTCAATTTACAACTGAAAAGGAGAAAATAAAAAAGCCC
>JAPYOT010000082.1:0-2763 GCA_029938045.1 Fidelibacterota bacterium
ATCATTGACCAGTTGAAAGGGCAGGAATTGGGAGATAAGGTCATTTTTTCTGATCGTATTTTGAGTGAAACAGGTATTGTAACATTGGACGATATGACATTAGAACAGATATCCAATGGGATTGGAACGCAGGTCGTTGTTACCGACGATTCACCGGAATCATTTTTTAAACTGTTGAATTAATTTTAATGGCAAACCCAGTTATCGCAATAGTTGGCCGCCCCAATGTGGGGAAATCCACTTTTTTTAATCGGGTCCTCAGGCAGAAAAAAGCCATTGTTGACGCCATGGAAGGCATCACTCGTGATCGGATTTATGGAGATATGGATTGGGTGGGGCATAACCTGACTTTTGTAGATACGGGCGGTTATATACCGGAAGATGTGGATATATTCAATAGTGCCATCCGTCAACAGGCACAGGCAGCGGTGGCAGAAGCAGATCTCATTTTATTGATGGTAGATGGAAGGGAAGATCCAACTGCGTCGGATAAAACACTGGCCCAATTTGTGCGTGAAACGGGGAAGAATTCCATATTGGTTGTGAATAAATGCGATACATTAGCATTGGATAAACAGGTCAACGGATTTTATGGATTAGGCATTGAGCCCATGCATCCCGTCTCTTCTTTATCCGGCCGCCTCACCGGTGATCTTTTAGATCTCATTTTAGATCAACTGGGTTTGAAAGACCGTCCACCCATTGTTGAAGAAGACAAAGGAATGCGTCTGGCTATTGTAGGCATGCCCAATGTGGGGAAATCATCTTTAACCAACGCATTGCTCAAGAAAGAGCAATCCATTGTTACCCCCATTGCAGGCACAACCCGGGATTCAATCGATTCAGTGTTGAAATATTACGGGAATGAAATTACACTGGTGGATACGGCAGGATTAAGAAAGCGGAGTAAAGTCAGTGACAGTATTGAATATTACAGTTCCCTCCGTACCCAGCGTGCGATTGAACATTGTGATGTGGCGCTGGTGCTGATTGATGGGGAAAAAGGATTCAGCAAACAGGACAAATCCATTTTGGATTATGTTATTAAAAAAGGGAAAGGATTGATCCTGCTTGTGAATAAATGGGATTTGGTGGATAAGGATACCCATACCATGAAAGATTTCACTGACGAAATTGCCTACCAGTTTCGTTCATTAGCACACTACCCAATCCTGTTCATTTCTGCATTAACCAAGCAGCGTATTTCAAAAGTGTTAGGGATCGCACACGATGTGTATGAATCAAGGAAGAATTCTATTACAACGTCCAAATTAAATAAATTCCTTCGGAAATTAATTGCAAGGCAATCGCCGCCGGCCACCCACGGGAAAATAATAAATCTGAATTACATGACTCAGGTACATTCGGCCCCCCATCTTTTTGTCATTTTTTCCAATCAGCCCAAATTGGTGCCCATGAGTTATCGGCGTTTTATTGAGAATCAACTTCGGGAACAATTTGATTTGCTTGGCATCCCGATTCGTATTTCTTTCCGGCGGAAGTAATCATTCCCTATGGATGGACATTCTGAATTGATATTGGTTGTTCGGGAGATAAAAAAAGAAAAGCGAGCGCGAATAATACCAAGGAGGGTAGTGAGGTAAAGGAGTTGGTAAAAGAAATTCGCACCCGCTTTAAGATATTAGACACCCTAAATTGAAAAAGGTTCCCATCTCATGAAAAAAACATTAACAGTTGTGATCTGGATCACATTATGGCTCATGTCATCGTCCTGCAGCCAGGATACCGCTCCATTAACCATTGGGTTTTGGAACGTAGAAAACCTGTTTGACTTAGGAGATGATCCAGAAAAAAATGATGAAGAATTTTCCACGGGCGGACGGAAAAATGTGACCCAGGAGATTTACGATTTAAAAATAAAAAATACCGCCGAAATGTTGACAGATCTTAATGCAGATGTGGTGGGACTTTGCGAAGTGGAGAATAGATTTGTATTGGAAGAACTCAATCAAGCTTACACGGGGCGGGATTATAAAATCATCCATTATGAATCTCCCGATTTCAGGGGGATTGACAATGCGTTGCTTTACGATCCATCAGTATTTAAGGTGGTGGATAGCCGAGCCATTAACAACCCACTTCCCAATAATGTTAAAACACGGGACATTCTCTATGTGAAAGGTGAATATGGGGGTGAAATCATTCATCTATTTGTGAACCACTGGCCATCAAATTATGGTGGTCGAAAAAAAGCCATTCCCAAAAGAGCCGCCACGGCCCAGCTGATTGTGAAAGAAATTTCAGCAATATTATCACAGGATGCGAGCGCAGAAATTGTCCTCCTGGGAGACTTCAATGAAGATCCGGACGAAATGAATGTTCAATCGTTAAAAACCGTTGGATTAACCAGTTTGATGGAGCCCATGCTGGGCATGGAAAAAGTTGGTACCTACGTGTATCGTGGAGAAGATTTATTCTATGATCAAATCATCGTCAGCGAAGGACTGAAAGATAAAAAGGGATTGGGATTTGATTCTGAAAGTGTGATGATTTTGGATTTGCCGAAATACCGACAACAGGAGGGAGATTATGCTCATTATCCATTTCGATTCTGGGCGGGAGATCGCCTTTTGGGTGGTTATTCAGATCACTTGGCGGTACGGGTGACGATTATAAAGATTTGAAATAGATCGCCTAATTTACAGGCTTTAATATCAAATGACGGCGTTGATGCCTTTTGCTTTTATTTATTCCCTTTTTGTGATGCGTAGAGTGCAATTCCACAAAAAACCATGGCTGCGA
>JAPYOT010000082.1:2863-5023 GCA_029938045.1 Fidelibacterota bacterium
ATATGATCCGGGTACTGAGTGCCGTATCGGATTTGATCCCATAATTGCCAGCTGGCAGTGGGAATCTCAATCACCCGAACGTAATAAAAAGCCTTCGCTTCCGGATCAAATTCCGGATCATTCCAAACCACCAACAATGCTTCCGCGCCTAGATCGGTTGAAAAAGCGCCTGTTTTTAAATCGACCGTGGCACCATTGTCCGGCACAGTCCCATCCCCATTCACACGTCGATCATCGGAAAGGGCCACATTAAAAATCTTTTCATGGAGTTCCCCATCCTTATGCCATCCCTTTACCACCTGAAGACGATCCAGGCCGGCGCCAATGGAATCTTTTTTAGCCCAGATAAGGAATGATGCGTCCGCTGTATTGTTGGGGAGGTCTCTTCCCATGGGCACCCCATTCGTATAGCCATCATTCACCAAGGCATCATTTGAATTATAATCACCTTTAAATCCATTACCGCCAAAAAACCGCAATTGGATTCGGCTGCCACTGGTGGCATAACATTCCTTTTGTTTAAGGGCATCATAGATATATCCCCGGGTGTTTTCTTCGGCCCATACAGCCACCAATCCACCGGGATTAACCACTTCGTACACCAGTAAGGATTCATCCAATACCCATCGCTGGGCTGCACGTGCTTCCGGGAAGAAATCTGCAATGGCATTATTGCCCGTATTACTATTTTCTGCTACCTTACCCGGGGTGGCAGTGTGGGTGTCGGTACTGCCAATTATTCCAAATTTGAATGGATTTACTCCAAGGGTATGTTCATGTTCCAATCCTTTTTTCAGGGCCCACCGTACGTAGTTATTTTTCTGAGGCGGCGAGTGGGCATAATTCTCATAACCGGCAAATTCGTCATTTTTCCAAAAGGCTGCATGGACTTCCGAACTCCCTTTGGCTTGATGAATTTCGATCAAAGGTTCAAAATCTTGACGCAGCTGGGCATATTCTGTTGTCATGGGATTTCCATTGCCATCCCTATCTGAAAAGGCACCGCCATCGGCCAGGTTTGTATTATGGGGGATGGCCATGGCGGTGGCTCCCTCATCGGTAATGTGCTGAAGCCAGTTCCACAGTTCTTCTTCATGTTTCAATTCGAAAGAACTTAAGGGATAGTCGGGGAGCATCATGTCTCGGAAAATAATATTTCGGTGAAGATGGGCACGTCCGCGGAATTGGGACCACTCATAACCGGCAAATGTGGTGAATTTCCCTGGTTCATAAAACTTTTCTGCTGCATCAAGAATAATATCCCAGGCCTTTGCGGTGGTTTTATATCCTCTAAAAAAGCGAGGGTGGGTTGGGTCTTCGACCCCAGCATTGTGGAGGGCGACGTTAAATAATTTGCGCTGCCGAGATGTATCTATATATATGGGATTATCCGGATCATAGATAGAATAATTGGGCTCATCCGGTTCATGGATGGCTCGAAACAATCTGGGTAAAATAGCTTTATGACCCGGTTCGTCTGCATTTTGAACGGTGATTAATTCCCCAATCGCTTCTGCGTGGTCCGTGACAGAAGAAAAATCAAGGGGACGATCGATCTGTACTTCTTTACCAAGGACTTTAATAGCATTACCTCGGGCAAATTGATATGCATCTTCCGGGTTAGCCAGCGTGCCCCCAACATAGGCATCCAGGGAAAGGGAAGTGTGGACATGCAGATCCCCGAAATAGAGGTTCCGCTGTGGATTGGGTGTTAATTGATTCTCATCTCTAAATCGTTCGGTACGGGTTTTATCGGATATGGGGTTGGGTACAGGATCTAAAATGGGGCCCTCGGGGAATAAACTTTTAAAGATGATGCCACCGATGAATAGAACAGCGAGGAGGATAGCGGTTAAAATGATTCGTTTATTTGATGGTGCCATGGGCTTTTATTGTAATGGTTTGTCGGTTAAAATATCTGCAAACACTTGTGAATATCTATCACTTGATTAGGAAGGTAAAACGTAAGACTTTTTATCTTTCCATATCCACCCTAAAAAAATATCCTATTCTGGATGATAATTAATTTGTCTTCCAAAGTAAACAGATATAATTTTGCCGGCCTTCTAATGAAATATTAGGCGCTTTTTAACAAAAGAATTACACATGACGCGGGGTGGAGCAGTCTGGTAGCTCGTCGGGCTCATAACCCGAAGGTCG
>JAPYOT010000083.1 GCA_029938045.1 Fidelibacterota bacterium
AAAAGGGAAATTATTTTGAAACAATTAATCCTGCGAATGAAGAAAAATTGGCAGATGTAGCTGAAGCGGATCAATCGGATGTAGATAAAGCAGTCAAAGCGGCCAGAACTGCATACGATAAAGTCTGGTCCAAAATGGATCCTGCTGAACGGGGAAAATATATTTATCGTATTGCACGCTTGATCCAAGAACGTGCCAGAGAATTTTCAGTTATTGAATCTATGGATGGGGGGAAACCGATTCGTGAATCAAGAGATATTGATATTCCATTGGTATCGGCTCATTTCTTTTATTATGCCGGCTGGGCGGATAAACTGGAATATGCATTTCCCGGAAAAATGGCAAAACCCATTGGCGTCGCCGGACAAATTATTCCGTGGAATTTTCCTTTATTAATGGCAGCGTGGAAAATTGCACCTGCCCTGGCAACAGGGAACACAGTTATTTTAAAACCAGCTGAAACAACGCCCTTAACAGCCATGAAATTGGCGGAAATAATTCAAGAAGCAGATTTACCGCCCGGCGTTGTGAATATTATTAATGGTGCTGGAAAAACCGGACAAACTTTAGTCGAACATCCAGACATAAATAAAATTGCCTTTACGGGATCGACAGATGTGGGGAAATTGATAATGAAATCAGTTGCAGGCACAGGAAAACGATACACCTTGGAACTGGGTGGAAAAGCAGCGAATATTATTTTCGAAGATGCAGCAATCGATCAGGCTGTTGAAGGAATTGTTGATGGTATCTTTTTTAATCAAGGTCACGTTTGTTGTGCTGGTTCCCGGCTGTTTGTTCAAGAAAGTGTGGCTGAAACGGTCATATCAAAATTAAAAGACAGGATGGAATCATTAATTGTAGGTGATCCTCTGGATAAAAATACAGATATTGGCGCCATCAATTCAAAAATGCAATTAGATAAAATTAAAATGTATGTGGATATTGGCCAAAAAGAAGGCGCCTCAATTCACCAATCATCGTGTAGATTACCTGAAAAAGGATATTGGCATGCACCGACAATTTTTACAGATGTAAGCCAATCTCATCGCATTGTGCAGGAAGAAATATTTGGTCCTGTTTTGGCGATTCAAACATTCCGAACGGTAGATGAAGTGATCACCAAGGCGAACAATACGCCTTATGGACTCTCCGGAGGTGTGTGGACGGATAAAGGTGCGAAAATATTTCAAGTATCCAAAGCCATTCGTTCTGGTGTATTATGGGCGAATACATTTAATAAGTTTGATCCGACATCACCATTCGGTGGGTATAAAGAAAGCGGCATGGGTCGCGAAGGCGGATTAGAAGGATTAATGCCTTATGTTAATCTGGTATAGTGGGAGAAAAAATGATGAGTAGACGAGAAGATATTAAAAAAACATATAAGCTCTATATTGGCGGAAAATTCCCCAGAACGGAATCGGGGCGTTACATTAAATGGGCTGATCCTAAACAATCTACCCAAGTGAATATTTGCCGAGGATCACGAAAAGATTTTAGAAATTCCATAGTGGCTGCCCGAAGTGCTTTTGAAGGATGGGCATCAAGAACAGCTTATAATCGCAGTCAAATTCTATATAGAATAGGAGAAATGCTGGAAGGTAGACGAAGCCAGTTTATGGATGAATTAATCCTACAAGGTTCTTCGAAAAAGGTAGCGGAAAAAGAAATCAATCAATCCATTGACAGATTAATATACTATGCGGGCTGGGCGGATAAATATCAGCAAATATTCAGCCGGGTCAATCCAGTCGCATTACCCTATTTCAATTTTTCCTATCCAGAACCGACGGGAGTGGTTTCAGCCATCGCGCCAAATGAGTCATCCTTAATCGGGTTGGTCTCAATCGTTGCACCCATCATAGTCGGAGGAAATACGGTTGTATTATTGGCATCAGAAGAAAATCCACTGTGTTCGATTACATTTGCAGAAGTGCTCCATACATCTGATATGCCCGGTGGCGTGGTGAATATTTTGACAGGGCATCGATCAGAATTGATAGATCAGTTTTCGTCTCACATGGATGTGAATGCAATTGTGTATTGCGGCAATGAATCAGAAGAAATCAAGCTCGTTCAGGAAAATGCGGCCTTGAACGTGAAGCGACCGATTGTTTATTCTAACGAAAATTGGCTCAACAAACACACACAGGATCCATATCGAATTTTGAATACGTTAGAAACTAAAACTACATGGCATCCGGTAGGTGTATGAGTAAAACAGTTGAATATATACAATCTAAGTCCCAAGGAATAAATCCTACAGTTGGGATTATTCTGGGTTCTGGTTTAGGATCTTTCGTGAATGTTTTAGAAAATCCTATTTCATTATCCTATGATGAATTAGATGGATTTCCAGATGCGGGTGTTTCCGGACATGGGGGAAAACTTCATTTAGGAAAAATTAATCATACCGAAATAGCCGTTCTTCAAGGACGTGCTCATTATTACGAAACAGGCGTTGTGGATGCCATGAAAATTCCCGTTCGTACGTTGGCCGGACTTGGGTGTGAAACACTAATTTTAACCAATGCCGCCGGCAGTTTAATGGAAGAAGCCCAGCCGGGAAGCGTAATGGCAATAACAGATCATATCAATTTTACAGGTGTGAATCCATTGTTTGGCGAAGGAAGTAATACCCGATTTGTGGATATGGCTGACGCGTATAATTCGGATATGCGTTCAAGATTCCATAAAATAGCAAATGATGAAAATATTAAACTTCACGAAGGTATTTATATTTGGTTTTGCGGTCCCAGTTTTGAAACACCGGCAGAAATTCAAGCAGCAAAAATGATGGGCGCCAATGCTGTGGGCATGTCCACGGTTCCGGAAGTAATATTAGCACGTCATGCAGGAATGAAAGTAGCCGCATTGTCTGTTATTACCAATATGGCTGCAGGAATGAGCGATGAAGTGTTGAATCATGAATTAACAATGGAAAATGCCGGTAAAGGTATTAAAGATTTGAAAACAATTCTCGTTCGTTTTTTAGAATTGTATTCTTAAAAATCGATTTTCTAACAAATCTCTCTCAAATATAAAACAAATTATTTAGGAAATAATATGATCGAACCGTCAGTTAAAAAAGGCCAAGAACTTGAATTAACCATTGAATCTTTAGCTTATGGCGGTAAGGGTATTGCCAGGGTAGATGACTTTGTCATTTTTGTAAAAAATGCCATTCCCGGTCAAAAAGTTCGTGCTCTTTTATATCGTAAAAGAAAGGGCTTTGGAGAGGCAAGACCCTTGGAAATTCTTTCAGAATCAAAATATGTGGTAGACCCTCCTTGTGAACATTTTCCTGTTTGCGGTGGATGTAAAGTTCAACAACTGGATTATGCTGAACAGCTTGCTCAGAAAAAACAACAGGTAGAAAATATATTCCAGCGACAGGCAGGCCTCGATGATTTTACATTGGATGAAGTGATACCAGCAGAAGATATTTTTAATTATCGCAATAAAATGGAATTTACTTTTTCCAATAAACGATGGGTACTTCACGGTGAGTCTGAGGATGCAGAAAGAGATTTTGCATTGGGAATGCATATTCCAAAACGATGGGATAAAATATTAAATATTAATACTTGCCATCTCATGCCTGAATCGGGGAATGACATTCTCAATAAAGCAAAATCTCTTGCACAGGAGTTCAAACTGAAGCCCTATAACCAAAGAACACATAATGGGTTTTTACGGTATTTAGCATTTCGGTTTGGGCACAACACTGGCGATATTATGGTCAATATTGTGACGTCTTACGAAAATACTGATTTACTCAAACCCATGGTGGATGGATTGATTGATGCTTTCCCACAAATCACAACAGTAGTGAATAATATTAACACACGGAAAGCGGATGTTTCATTTGGTGAATATGAGTTGCTCTTACATGGGAAGCCAGTATTAGAAGAAAAAATTGGCAACCTTTCATTTGAAATATCGGCCAATTCATTTTTTCAAACCAATACTGTTATGGCAGAAAAACTATATGAGACTGCTTTGGCTGGAGCCGATTTAAGCGGCGAGGAAGTTGTTTATGATCTCTATTCTGGGACTGGTTCTATATCATTATTTCTGGCCCAAAAAGCGAAGGAAGTACATGGCTTTGAAGTTATTGTTTCGGCCGTTGAAGATGCGACACGGAATGCAGTCAACAACCAAATAGGGAATGTAAAATTTCATGTGGCGAACTTGGATAATTATTTCAAGTTTAGTAAGGGGAAAAAATACCCCAAACCCGATATCATTGTTGTGGATCCTCCCCGAGCAGGCATGCACAAATTTATGACAGATTATTTACCAAAATTTGAAGCTGAAAAGATTATTTATATATCTTGTAATCCCACGACACAAGCAAGGGATACAGAAGTTTTATTACAAAAAGGATATGAACTGAAGCGCCTAACTTTAGTTGATATGTTTCCACACACCCCTCATATTGAGACGGTGGGTATTTTTCAAAAGAATTAAATCAGTTTCCCGTTGGTGACGTCGGTTTTTTATCACCATCCCCACTCTGTAAAAACTTGTCTAATCCGCCAAAGGATTGGCTCATGGCGAATGCAACTACCACCACAATGCCCAATACAATATATGTTCTGTTTCGACTGACACCATGAATACTGTGGGGGATTGTTTCAATCATCTCCGTTTTCATGGCTCGAATATGGAGATCCAAATCTTCCGCATAGGAAAGGATCTCATATCGGTAAATATCATTGGATTTTCTATTATAACGTTCCACTTTGCCCTTTAGCATAACACGATTTTCATCTTCTGATATATTGCTGAGAGATGTGACAAAAATATAATCTAAATCAGCGGATTTGGACAGTTCCGCCAAATCATCTTTAAACGAATTGGCATTGTGAAGTAAAACTGTTGCAATAGTATTGCTGTGACTTTTTGATAAATCAGTGGGATTATGAAATTCATAATAGTTTTGATTTATGAGCCCTAGCATTTTTTGACGCACCAGTTTTTGATA
>JAPYOT010000018.1:0-5631 GCA_029938045.1 Fidelibacterota bacterium
CCCTGCGGGAGAGAAGAAGTGAAGGTTGTTGAAGGTGATGATAATCGATTGGTGGCGATTGGGAAAGAATTAATTGAGGACAATGCATTGGGTGAATTTATCGGGGTAGCAAAATTTTCTGCAGAATTTTCTACTGCATTCGGGGAATCACTTGATCGGCTTATTACGGCGGGAGGAACGGCAGATTATTTTGAAGCAGCCATTCACCCTCTTATGTCTGAATATTCAGTCTATTATGAGGATGTGTCCGATTTGCCCTGTATAGAAATTGATTTTATAGAGGACCTTGAAAAGGCCCACGAATTGGTCAAGTCTGACTGGTTTAACTAATATTCTGTGTTTCCCGATACCCTGATAATTGATTTTGACAGCACATTCATTACAGGGGAATCATTGGATGAATTATCCGAAATCGTTCTAAAAAACGATCCTGACAGCACAAAGCATTTGAATCAAATTCATGAATTGACTCGTGCAGGAATGGAAGGTAAAATACCATTTGATGAGTCATTGTCCAAGCGTATGCAATTGTTGGATTGCAATCAAAAAGATATTGCTGAAGTCACCCAACTTTTATCAGGAAAAGTTACACCTTCTTTTAAACGCAATAAAAAATTCATCTTTGATCATGCAGAAAATATTCTATTTATTTCAGGTGGATTTCGGGAAATGATTATACCCATTGTTGCTGATTATGGAATTGCACCTGAACATGTTTTTGCTAATGAATTTATATATGATGTAAATAACTATATCACCGAAGTAAATCAAGAAAATGTTATGGCCCAAGAAGGTGGGAAGGTATTCCAGGCAAAAGCACTGAGGTTATATGGAGAAATTCATGTTATCGGTGATGGATTTACGGATTACCAATTAAAAGCTGAAGGGCCCGCCACAAAGTTTTATGCATTTGTTGAAAATGTGCGAAGAGAAAATATTTGCAAACTCGCTGATGGAATACTGTCAAATTTTGATGACTTTATTAAAATCGTTCTCGATTAGGCAGAATAATATTCTCTAATATTCCTTAAATTCCGCTTCAATATAAATTTACAATTATAAGGTTTTAATGGTTATGCTTCATAAAGTTCTTTCAGAAAAGATACCCCAATGGCAGGATGAAATCCGCAAGGTGATTCAGGATAGAGGGGATGCTAAAGTTGGAGATGTAACAGTATCTCAATTATATGGTGGGATGCGTGGTATCAAGGGGCTCACATGCGAAACTTCTGCTGTTTCTGCAGATAAGGGGCTCATTATTCGTGGGAATCCCTTGTTAGATATCACCCATATTTCACCGGAAGAAGTATTTTACCTTTTATTAACGGGTGATCTTCCGGACGATGGTCAATTGTCTGATTTACAAGACCAGTTGAAAACACATCAAAATGTTCCAGATTATATTTGGAAAATATTAGAAGCCATGCCAGAGAATTCTCACCCCATGACTATGCTGACAGTGGCGATTCAAAGCATGCAGGTGGATAGCCTTTTTGCCAGTAAATACGATGAGGGAATTCCAAAGACAGACTATTGGAAATGGACATTGGAAGATGGCATTCGATTGGTTGCAAAAGTGACGGGAATAGCCGCAGGGATTTATCGCCACCGATTTAATAAAGGTGATCGAATTGCACCGGATAATAATTTGGATTGGTCGGGAAATTATGCTCATATGCTAGGAATTGAAGGAGATGATTTCAAGAAGTTGATGCGGCTTTATTTGATGCTCCATTGTGATCATGAAGGTGGAAATGTAAGTGCATTTAGTGGTCTAACAGTGGCATCCGCATTATCCTCTCCTTTCTTATCTGTAGCCGCCGGCCTGAATGGATTAGCTGGACCGCTCCATGGATTGGCAAATCAGGAATGCCTCAAATTTGTATTGGAAGTTCGAGATCACTTTGATGGTGCACCATCCCAAGAAGAATTGAAACAATTTTGTTGGGATCGGTTAGATAATGGTCGAGTCATCCCCGGTTATGGTCATGCCGTTTTGCGCTGCCCAGATCCACGGTACACCGCCTTTATAAAATTTGGAAAAAAACATATTAAGGATGACGATGTTTTTTCTATTGTGAGTACTCTGTTTGATGTTGTACCGCCCGTGCTTCAGGAACAGGGAAAAGCTAAAAACCCCTGGCCTAATGTGGATGCAGCTTCCGGATCACTTCTGTATTATTATGGGTTAACTGAATTTAATTATTATACAGTTTTATTTAGCATATCTCGTTCCATGGGGATGATTGCTCAAATGGTGATTAATCGTGCCATGGGCATTCCCATTACCCGCCCAAAATCAGTAACGACGGAGTGGATCAAGCAGAATACATAATGGGTAAATTTGCGATATGTGACAGTTTAATGTAAATTCAGTAAAACTGGAGTGATGATTATGACAAATGATTTTGATGATGAATTAAAGCGAATGGATGAGTTGGAACAGGTAGCCGAAGCGCCAATAAATAAAGCATTATCTTTAGAAGATGCAATTTCTGATTTAGAATTGAGGAATCATCCCACCGTGCAATCAGGATCAACTTTACAATCAGTGATTGACATTTTGCGTGCGAAAAAAGTAGGTGCTGTTATGGTGGAGTCCAATGGGAAAATTGTTGGCGTCATGACGGAGCGAGATTTTTTACTTCGTGCCATATCAAAAGGGTTGGATATGAACAAAGAACACATTGATGATTATATGACAGAGAATCCAGAAACATTAGATGCGGAGGATCCCATTGCTTTTGCCCTTAACAAAATGCATGTGTTTGGTATCAGGCATATCCCGATTCTGAATCAGGATCAATCAATCTATGGATTAATTTCCGTAAAAGATATTATTGCCCATATTGGGAACTACTTTTCAGAACAAATATTAAATTTACCGCCTCAACATGGTAGAAGTGCATTGGATCGGCCAGAAGGGGGATAATATTCCCTCGGGATATATTTTTATTTTTTCTATCATTTCGTCTTAGTTTTTCATCATGACACAGCTCATTTTTACCAGTTTGTGTTTTCTGATCATGTTTGGATGCGCATCCCACCCCACAATCAACCCCCATTTGCCGGAAGCGGGAAAAGTTAAAAAGGGGTATGCTTTATCAACTGAAAATGTGTTTCCCTATCTATGGGTCAGAAAAGGGTTATCCGATAAAAGTGAAATTGGTTTTCGCCTCGGGTTACCCATTTATGGTACAGGTATTGATTACAGCCGTGTTGTGTATCAAAAGGACAATAAATGGGATATGATCAATTTGGCTTGGTCTTTGAATCCAAATTTTAATATGGATGGTACTTACTATAAATTCAAGACTAAAAAAGGGAATGACGGCTTTCTAAAATCTCGTTGGTGGGGTATTCGGGGAATGATCATTCGAAATGGCATTACAAATCATACAAGCAATCGACTTGGCTTGCTAATGGGGTTTCAGGGAAATCCGAGATGGGGAATAGAACTTGGTTATTTTCATGACCCAACAGCTATGCCGATTACTGAGATTCTCAACCCAAAATGGGACCCGACAGCTGAGGGTGTTTCTACCCGATTTGAAGATAAACCTATGAAAGATCCAGCCACAGGATTTCCATCCGAATATTCACGGTTGACCGGCCTTTCTTTCAGTATCTTTTTTGACCTTGATGCACCAAAGAAGAAAAAGTAACTTTTTTCTGATTTTAGATTTTTAAAATGTCCTTACCCCAAAGAATTAAATCCTATTTCGACGCCGCCGTCGCAATGGACTATGACGGTCCATCCAAGGCTCACCCAATCATTGTATTAAATGCATTAAAAAATATTATTGGGGATAATCGAAACAATCCTTCCCAAAAATTGCTGGATTCCATGGCTTACCAGACTGAAAAACATCCACAACGAACTGATGATCAGAAAGTATTAGATCAAACAGCAAAAGATGGGTTGGGTTTGACGGTTTTTATTTCGGATTTGGAGGATGCCTGCCAAAAAGGAAATTCCATTGAAATGGAACAGGAAGCGGCCCGCCTACAATGGGTGAGTGAAACGGGTCTGGGCGGATTGGAAGTCCTGATTGAAGTGGCCCTCCAGGGTTTCGACCGATTGGGACTATTTGCCTATCACCTTCAACGGGCCAATGCATTTCAGCAGAATAAAGAAAATACGTGGATTTACACGCGATGCCTCCTGAAAGAAATATGCAAGGCATCCTTGCCTGAACCACATGACAAAGTAGAACACGAACTATGGGTTATGGATCAAGTGTCAGGGGACATTAGTCAATTGAATAAAATGGCAGCGGCAAGACGATTATGGAAAGGGGATTACGTCAGGATTGACGGACATCGCCGAGAACTCTCCCATTGGTTTAGTTTATTGGATGAGGGGGCAGAAAAAGTGGATGGTAAAAAAATCATGGATGGCCTGAGAGATTATGTAAATAATGGCGGTAACTTTTTCATTCAAATGGCAGAACATTTACAAGATCAGACTAATTGGGAAGAAAAAACTATTCAGCTGGAAGCGCTTCGCTATTTCATAAAAAATTCAACCAAACAATGGCAAGATGTAATATCAATACATTTAAAGGAATTAATTTGATGAATATTGGCGGATATGAGTTATACAGCATAGAAACGAGCCATTTTAGTTTAGATGGCGGCGCCATGTTTGGGATCATCCCTAAAACCATGTGGGAAAAAGAAGCGCCAGCGGACGATCAGAACCGCATCACCATGGTCACCCGTTCCTTACTTTTAGTGGGGCACGGTAGAAAAATTATTGTGGATACGGGGAATGGGGACAAGTGGCAGGATAAATTCAAAGCAATTTATAATATTGATACAGAATCCGTAAACCTGAATGCATCATTAGCAAAATATAATTTTACCACTGACGATATTACAGATGTCTTCTGTACCCATATGCATTTTGACCATATTGGTGGAAATACAAAATTAGTGAATGGAAAACTGGAACCAGTTTTCCCCCATGCCACTTATTGGATGCAGAAAGAAAATTGGGATTTGGCTAATTCACCATCGGAAAAGGATCAGGGCAGTTTCATGGAAGCAGACTGGTCTGTGTTATCGGAAAATGGTATGATCCATTTGGTCGATGGGAAAGAACCCTTTTTACCCGAAATTAATATGGAATTGTCCTACGGCCATACCACGGGTATGATGCTGCCCAAAATTCAAAATAGTTCAAACACGATTGTTTACATGGCAGATCTTATTCCTATGGCAGCTCATATTCCATTGCCATGGGTCATGGCCTATGATATACATCCCGTCCTCACAGTCCAAGAAAAGCAAAAATTCCTTCCTAAGGCTGTGGAAGAAAATTGGATTCTATTTTTTGAGCATGATCCTGTTCATCAGGCTTGTACCGTTCATTTTGACGGAAAGCATTACCGCCTGAAAGAATCGGTTATTATCAGTGAGTGAAGTGGTAGAAATGGAAGCCCTGTTTCAAAGGGGGTTGGCTGAATACGAAAAGGGAGATTATTTTGAAGCACATGAAGCGTGGGAAGATTTATGGTCTGATTACAACTTCCCCGATCGGAAGTTTATCCAGGGTCTCATTCAACTTTCCGTTAGTTTTGTTCATTTAGGGAATGGCAATATGGTTGGTGCTAAAAGTTTATTGAA
>JAPYOT010000018.1:5731-26721 GCA_029938045.1 Fidelibacterota bacterium
TTCATTTAGGGAATGGCAATATGGTTGGTGCTAAAAGTTTATTGAAAAAATGTCAAGATAAATTTTCTGACTTTTCAGATGTCCAGAGGGGCATTAATTTACCGGAATTGAAATCCGCCATCGAAGCGGTTGAAATGGTTTATGAGGATATGAATAATACATCAGAATTTGACTGGGACTTAGTCCCGAATTTGAAAGGGTAAGATGAAAGATATTGCACTATTTGTAAAAGATTTTCAGAAGGGGACTGAACTGTCAGATCGCCTTACAGCTATAGAAATGAATATCACTTTTGCTGAATCTATTTATGATTTGCCGGACCAGTGTCAAATTGGACTAATTGATTTAGATGATGAGAAATTTGGTACTGTACAATTTGTATCTGAATTAAACAGTCAGACGAAAATGACTCTGCTGGGATATATGGAAAAAGTGCAAAAGGAATCGAGAGACAAGCTGAAAGCGGCCGGTTGTGATATGATTTTACCCAAGGCATCTGTGGTGAAAAATATTCAATCTTTGGTAAAAGAACTCTTGAAGTGAAGGAAAGCAAAGCAAATAGAGTTGAAAGGGCAAAGGGGGTTTATCAATCACTCTTTGCTGAGTATCCCGATGCTAAATGTTCTCTTCATTATAAGTCACCCCATGAATTATTGGTAGCCACCATTTTATCCGCCCAATGCACCGATCATAGAGTCAACCAGGTGACGCTTGGTTTATTTGAAAAATATACATCCTCTAAAGATTTTGCTTATTGTGATGTTTCGGAACTTTCAAAGGATGTTCATTCCTGTGGATATCATAACCAAAAGTCAAAATCAATCCAAGGTGCCAGTTTAAAGATTGTGGAAGAATATGGCGGGAAAGTTCCAAATAATTTAGATGAATTGGTGAGTCTCCCCGGAGTAGGGCGAAAAACCGCCAATTGCGTATTGGGGGAAATATACAATGTACCTTCAATGGTCATAGACACTCATATGGTTCGAATCATGAATCTTTTGAAATTCACCCACACAAAAGATGCGAAAAAAATTGAATTTGAATTGATGGCATTATTCGAATATAAGAACTGGGTAAAACTCACACATTTAATTATTGATCATGGTCGTGCTGTATGTATCGCCCGGCGACCCAAATGTGGGGCCTGTGTGATTAATCAATTATGTCCATCTGCTGTAATTTAGAAAATTTGGCGCCACTGCCGGATTTCCAGACAAGGTGATTTCCGATCCAAATTTAAATGCCATGCTGGCTACGGAAACATCTGTGGTGACCATTTTAATGGTTCAATCTATTTGAGCTATTTTTCTTTTATAATGTGACCGGAATCATTTTGTCTCCGTCTATCAATTGCTTAAATTACCTATCCAATTATGTTTGCAGCATACAAATAAAATGAACAACCCCTATTTGACCAAAACTTTTTACTTTAATGCGGCCCATCAATACGGTCATGAAGACTGGACTGAGCAAAAAAACAAAGAAGTCTTTGGCCCGGATGCGAGAGTCCACGGCCATAATTATACACTGGAAGTTATGGTGACGGGTGAGATCAATCCGGAGACTGGGTTTCTCGTAGATTTAGGCCATTTGAAAAAAATTGTTAATATCCATGTGATTGATATTATTGATCATCGTCAAATTGAAAAAGAAGTGGATTGGTTTCAAGGGAGACAGCCCAGTACCGAAAATTTAGTTCAGTTCATATGGAAACAGATTGATTCTCGTTTGGAAGGGGCAAAACTGCATCGTATTCGTCTAAGAGAAACACCCACCATTTTTACAGATTACTACGGTTAGGATATTCAGGATTAATGCATTTTAAAAACCGGTTATACCTCATTCTGGCGGGGATATTTATCGCCTCTCTTATTAGTGCGAATTTAATTTTCCAAAAGTTTTTCACCTGGACACCATTTGGTCTATATACGTTTGAATTATCCGTCGGAATTTTACCTTACCCAATTACATTTTTGGTGACGGACCTTATCTCCGAATTATATGGTAAAAAGAAGGCGGATCAAGTGGTATTATCTGGATTGGTGGCATCTATCTTTGTCATGGCCGTGGTTATGATAGCTAATGCAGTTCCCCAAACGGATTGGTCACCGGTTGACAGCGAAACATTTTCAAATGTGTTTGGGCTCTTTGGCCCCGCTGTATTTGCATCAATGGTGGCTTATCTTGCGGCACAGTATATTGATATTCGTGTTTTTCATTTTTGGAAACGGCTTACAAAGGGGAAGCATCTTTGGCTGAGGAATAATGGTTCAACGATTGTATCCCAACTGGTTGATACGTCGGCCGTATTGGTTTTATTATGTGGTGCAGGCACCATTGAATGGATTCGTTTCTGGCCCCTATTGGCGAATGGGTTTCTATTCAAAGTTATGGTAGCATTTTTGGACACACCATTGTTCTATCTGGGCGTGTGGGCATTGAAGGATAAAATTCATGAAGATCCTGACGAGGAGGATTGGGAAAAACTTTCATTTAAGCAGGAGGCATTCTGATGACAGAAAAATTTGATCAATTGGAAGCCAATAATAGAGAATTATTGGAATTAATCGGTGAAGATCCTCAACGGGAAGGATTGGTCAAGACCCCAAACCGTGTGGCTAAATCATGGAAATTCTTTTCGCAAGGGTATCGTGCCAATTTGGGTGATATTATTAATGATGCCATATTTCATGAAGATTGCAGCGAAATGGTTGTGGTGCGGGATATTGAATTTTTCTCTATGTGTGAACATCATATGATTCCATTCTTTGGGCGAGCACACGTCGGGTATTTGCCCAATCAAAAAGTAATAGGATTATCTAAGATCCCTCGGATTGTGGATATGTTTGCCCGACGGCTCCAGCTTCAGGAGCGTCTCACATCCCAAATTGCCAATACATTAGAAGAAGTGCTGGACCCGGTAGGTGTGGCTGTGGTAATGGAAGGCCGACATTTATGTATGCAGATGCGCGGGGTTGAAAAACAAAATAGTTTTGCCTCCACATCAGCCATGTTGGGCCAATTTCGGAAGTCCGCAGAAACACGATCAGAATTTTTAAGCATTATAAGCAAATAATATTATGAGTATAGCCAATACACCAAAACCACCTTATTACGCCGTAATTTTCACTTCTATACATACTAATAAAGAAAAAGAAGAATATGATACAGCGTCAGCCAGAATGGTTGAATTGGCACAAAACATGCCCGGTTTCCTTGGAGTTGAATCCCTCCGTGATAAATCTGGTTTCGGCATAACATCTGTTTATTGGAAAGATAAAGAATCGATTAAGGCTTGGCGTTATCACGAGGAACATAAAATTGTCAAAAAACGGGGAAGAGCCATTTGGTACGAAAAATATATTGTCCGAATTGCCAAGGTAGAAAAAGACTATGGCAAAATTTGATATAGCTATTTTGGGCGGTGGACCTGGTGGTTATGTAGCTGCAATCCGGGCAGCCCAATTGGGAAAGAATACAGTCGTCATTGATAAGGATAATTTGGGTGGAATTTGCCTGAACTGGGGATGTATTCCCACCAAGGCTTTGTTGAAAAATGCTGAAATTCTCCATTATATAAAAAACAGTGAAAAATATGGAATTACAATTCCTGAATATGAAGTGGATTTTGGTAAGACAGTGAAAAGAAGCAGAGATGTATCCAATCGTCTTTCTAAAGGAATTGAATTCCTCATGAAGAAAAATGATATTACGCATCTATCAGGAAGAGGAATACTCAAATCGCCAAATAAAATTGAGGTGACCTCCGGGAAGAAAAAAGAAATCGTTGAAGCAAAGAAAATCATAATTGCCACTGGCGCGCGGCCCAAGATTTTCCCAGGAATGGAATCAGACAGAAAACAGGTGATCACATCAAAAGAAGCCATGGTTTTAAAAGAGCCGCCGAAGAAAATGGTTATTATTGGTGCCGGGGCAATCGGGGCTGAATTTGCTTATTTTTATAATGAATATGGCACAGAAATTCATTTGATAGAAATGATGCTCAATATCCTGCCTATAGAGGATGAAGATATTTCGAAAGAAGTTGAAAAAAGTTTTAAAAAGTCCGGTATCAAAATTTATAAAGAAACCAAAGTCACTCAAATTGAAAAGCTGAAAACAAAAGTAAAAGTCCATACTGAAAAAGGTAAGGAAAAACAAAGCATAGATGCAGATATAGTTTTGATTGCCACGGGCGTAACGGGCAATATTGAAAATATCGGACTTGAAGAAATTGGTATTATCTCTGACAAAGGGGCAATTACGATTAACGAATTCAACCAAACATCTGTACCCAACGTGTATGCCATTGGGGATGTATCAGGACCGCCATGGTTGGCCCATGTGGCTTCGGCCCAGGGGCATGTTGCGGTAGAACATGCGTCTGGGCATACGACTCAACCGGTGGATTATACCAATATCCCCGGGTGTACATATTGTCAGCCCCAAGTGGCATCCTTGGGAATGACGGAGGCGATTGCTAAGGAAAAGGGTATTGCCATAAAAGTGGGTCGATTTGATTTCCGTGCCAGCGGAAAAGCATTGGCAACGGGAGATTCAACTGGGTTTGTTAAAATAATTTTTGATGCAAAATATGGCGAATTATTAGGGTGTCATATTGTGGGTAGTGAAGCGACGGAACTGATTGCAGAATTAGGTGTGGCTAAAGCTTTGGAAACAACTTGGCAGGAAATTGCCATGACCGTCCATGCCCACCCCACATTATCAGAAGCAGTAATGGAAGCCGCATTGGATGCATTTGGACAAGGTGTGCATCAGTAATGCTTCGACGATTACTAACCCTTCGTAAGTACTGTTAAAACATGGATAATACAATCAAAACGTTAGATTTAGGCCACATGGATTACCAATCCGCTTGGGATTATCAAAAGGACTATCACCAAAAGGTGTTAATGGGTAAAGAACCAGATACCTTATTATTGGTGGAACATGAACCTGTATATACACTTGGGAAAAATGCGAATGAAAATCATTTACTACAATCAGCCCCAAAGAATACGAAAGTATTTAATATTGAAAGAGGAGGAGATATCACGTACCATGGGCCAGGTCAGGTTGTAGGTTACCCCATACTGGACCTCCATCATTATCAGAAAAGTGTCAGTTGGTATATGCGGTCATTGGAAGAAATTATCATTCAGGTTTTGAAAGTATATGGAATTGATGCAGGCGTCAAGGATGGGTTGACCGGCGTATGGGTGGGTGATGAAAAAATAGGTGCCCAGGGCGTCCGTATTTCCCGATGGGTGACCATGCACGGTTTTGCCTTAAATGTAAATACAGATTTGCATTATTATGATGGAATCATTCCATGTGGAATCTTTGAATATGGTGTGACATCCATGGAAAAGATTCTCGAGAAAAAACAAAATATTTTCGCAGTGAAAAAAACAATAATCAAAGCATTTAATGATGCATTTCAACCGATAGAATCCTTAGAGGCATATTGATGGCAAGACTGCATGGATTCCAGAAGAAAGAATTATTATCTGTTTATCGGAATATGGTATTAACCCGGCGACTGGATGAGAAAATGATGATTTTAATCCGACAAGGAAAATCATTTTTTCATATTGCATGTTCTGGTCATGAGGGAGCACAGTTAGCGGCGGCCTATAATTTTAAACCAGGAGAAGATTGGTTTTATCCTTATTACCGCGATGCAGCCTTAACCATTGGACTGGGTGTTGATAGCAAGGATCACTTATTGGCATTTCTTGCGAGGAATGATGATCCGATTTCGGGAGGAAGGCAATTGCCACAACATTTTAGCAATGAGTCCTTACGAATTGTCAGCCAATCCAGTCCCACAGGCACCCAATTTTTACATGCGGTCGGGTCAGCATTAACCCGAAAATGGGAAAAGAAGAAAGAAGTGGTCTATGTATCTTCCGGGGAGGGAACGACCAGTCAGGGTGAATTTCACGAAGCGTTGAATTGGGCCAGCCGGGAAAAACTACCTGTTATTTTCCATATCGAAGATAATAGTTATGCGATTAGTGTTCATATTTCTGAACAAACTTCCGGTGGCTCCGTGTATTCCATGGTGGCTGGGTATCAAAATCTGGCTCGGTATAATGTAGATGGGACTGATTTTTTCGAGACAAATTTGGCTTTCCAAAAAGCGGTAGAAAGAGCCAGGAAGGGAAAAGGACCTTCCGTAATTGTGTCCAATGTTGTCAGATTGTTACCCCATTCATCCTCGGATGATCAAAGAAAGTACCGGTCGGAAGAAGACTTGGAAACCGATAAAAAAAGAGATCCTATACTTCGCTTCGAAGAAGCATGTGTTAATGGAAAAATTATTACTGAAAAGGAATTTGATAAAATTCGCAATGAAGTAAATAATCAGATAGATGAAGAGGCGGAGTGGGCGGAACAGCATGATCATCCACCAAAGTCCTCAGCATTAAATTTTAACTATTCACCTAACCCGAGTCCGGAAGAGACCGATTTCAATGAGATAAGTGAAAAGGTCGTGATGGTAGATGCGATTAATCATGCCCTATCTGAAGAGATGGATCGGAATAATAAAATGGTGATATTTGGGGAAGATGTGGCCGATCCCAAAGGTGGCGTTTTTACAGCCACTAGGGGATTATCCAATAAATTTGGGAAAGACCGCGTTTTTAATTCACCTCTGGCAGAGGCATCCATTGTGGGTACGGCTATTGGTATGTCTTGTTCCGGTTGGAAGCCTGTAATTGAAATTCAATTTGGCGACTATATATGGACAGCCATGATGCAAATTCGAAATGAATTGGTTTCCATGCGTTACCGTTCCAATAATGTGTGGAGTTGTCCCGTTGTAATGCGTGTGCCTGTGGGTGGTTATATTCACGGTGGACTTTGCCACAGTCAATCCATAGATGGTTATTTTATGCATATGCCGGGAATTCGTATCGCCTATCCTTCGAATGCGGCCGATGCCAAAGGCCTGTTGAAAGCGGCTTGCCGGATGGATGATCCGGTCTTGTTTTTAGAACATAAGGGAATATACAGACAGGGATTTGCAGCGACTCCCGAACCAGATGAGAATTATATCCTCCCCTTCGGTCAGGCACGGGTCGTCCAGGAAGGATCCGTTTTGACTATTGTAACTTGGGGCGCTATGGTACAAAAATCCATTGAAGCAGTGAAAAAGGAAAGTATCGAATTGGGCATAATTGAGATTATTGATCTCCGTACGCTCAATCCATTAGATGTGGATACCATAAGTGCATCCATTAAAAAGACAGGAAAGGTGTTGGTGGTACATGAGGATAATTTAACCAATGGCCCTGGGGCTGAAATCGCCGCAATCATTGCTGACCGGCACTTTGAGGATTTGGATGGTCCGATTAAAAGGGTGGGGTCAGCGGACAGCCATGTTCCATTTAATTGGTTTTTGGAAGAAGAAATCCTTCCCCAAACCCATAACATTCAAACTGCATTAAAAGAATTGTTGGAGTACTAATGATTATAGATGTTATTATGCCAAAAATGGGTGAATCCATTACGGAAGGCACTATTATAGAATGGCGGAAGCAGGTGGGTGATTCCGTTGAAAAAGATGAATTATTTCTCGAAATTGGGACAGATAAGGTTGATTCAGAAATCCCATCCACGGATTCAGGCATCATTGTAGAAATTCTTGCAGCGGTAAATGATGTTGTGGATGTGGGCAGCGTGATTGCACGAATTGAAACAAATGCTGATGCAGCAAAACCAGTGGTTACTTCGCCTAAAAAAGAAATGTCAGAGGCCGAACCTATTCCTATTGAGGAAAAACCCATTGTACCGCAAAAACCAGCGCCCTCACCATCGGCAACATCTGGGGAAAAGAAATTTTTTACACCTGTTGTAAATAAAATTGCTGCTGAAAATAATATTGGGGTTGAAGAACTCATGGTAATCCCTGGTTCCGGTAAAGGTGGCCGGGTAACCAAAGTTGATATTCTTAAATATCTGAAAACCCATTTTAAACCATCCATAGAAAAACCGCTGAATATTCCTTTAGGAAAAGAACCGATCGTTCCTTCCGGAGTTGAGGAACAGGTTGAAATGGATCATATGCGAAAACTGATTGCTGGCCATATGCGAAAAAGCATAGATACTGCTGCCCATGTTTATGTGGTGACTGAGGTTGATATGAGCGCTATCGTACAATATGTAAACGAGCGTGAAAATGATTTTTTCAATAAAGAAGGATTTGCATTGACCTATACGCCATTCATTATCCAGGCATGTGTCATCGCTTTAAACAGTTTTCCTGAAATGAATGCATCTCTAGATGGCACCACAATTATATTTCGTAAAAATATCAATATCGGGTTGGCGGTGGCTGTGGACAAGGGATTGATGGTGCCGGTTATTTCAAAATGCGAAGAATTGAACTTCCTCGGACTAACCCGAAAAGTGAGAGATTTGGCGTTAAGAACACGCAATAAACAATTGAACCCGGATGAACTTCAGGGATCGACATTTTCCATTTCTAATTTTGGCGTTTTTAATGTAACCATAGGAACACCAATTATTAATCAACCCAATGTTGGAATCCTGGGAGTAGGGGCTATAAAGAAAAGACCGGTTGTTATTGAAACTGACGCCGGGGATACTATTGGTATTAAGAGCATGATGAATCTCTCCCTGGGATTTGATCATCGTTTGATTGATGGTGCTGGCGGCAGTCAATTTATTGATTCTGTCAGGCAGAATCTTGAGAGTATGAATTTAGATAGGTTAGTCTAATGCCCATTGATCATGTCCTAAAGCTTTATTCAGAATCGGTACGCTCGCCTTATCTCCATTATGGATTTTGGGATAATCCCGAGTCTGTCAATGCCTCAGAGTTCACATTAAATGAAATGGTGAAAGCTCAGGGCCGCTATATTGAGCATCTGGTTTCGTTTATACCAGAAGATGTGAAAACAGTGCTTGATGTGGGCGCGGGGATCGGAGGGAATTCCAGTTATCTTTTATCCAAAGGATATGAAGTAGAAGCCCTTTCTCCGGACGAATATCAGGAGAGCGTTTTTGCTGAAAAGTATAATGGTGAAGTAAAATTTCATCGGTCAAAGTTCGAAGATTTTAAACCTGAGAAAAAATATGATCTGGTGTTGGAAAGTGAAAGTGCTTGTTATATCCAGATTGAACCGGGGTGGGAAACAGCAAGAAAAACCATTCGGGATGGTGGATACTTATTGGCTTCCGATTATTTTCTTCATCACAATGATGGTAGTGGAGATTGGCATATTAAAGCTGCGCATGATGAAAAAGTATATATGGAGACGGCAGAGAAATATGGTTTTAAACTCATACGGGAATATGATCAGACGGAAAATACCATGCCAACGCTGGATGGGGTGAAAGCATTTATGGAAAGATTTATATATCCTACGGTGGAATTTTCATCTCAATATATGGATAAAAATTATCCCTTCATTCTAAAGGTGATTAAGAAAGCATTTGGTAATAAGGTGGATAAAAAAATGAAACAATTTTCGTTGCTGGAAAGTGATGAATTTCGGAAATATAAACGATACATGATTTACCTGTTTCAGAAGGTGGATTGATGGCCGTTGTCATGAATAAAATACCGGTGGGAAAACCAAAAATCCGCTTAGTATATGGTGATGAATACAAATTTGTCCAAAAGGTGGTTCACACCAATAAACTTAATACGGTATGCGAAGAAGCACGTTGCCCCAATATTTACGAATGCTGGGGACGGGGGACGGCAACAATAATGATTTTAGGGGATACCTGCACCCGATCCTGTGGATTTTGTTCCGTGAATACCGGGAAACCGAACAGCGTGGATGAATTTGAACCCTTACGAACAGCCATGGCAGTGAAAAAAATGAATTTGCGTCATGTGGTCATTACATCCGTAGATCGGGATGATTTAAAGGGTGACTTTGGGGCAAGAATCTGGGCGGAAACGATCCGTCAAATTCACCGGAATGTTCCCGGGTGTACGGTTGAAGTGTTAACCCCAGATTTCCAGGGATATGGTCCCGCACTGGAAACCGTTTTTGAAGCGGCACCGGAGATTTTTTCTCACAACGTTGAATGTGTGGAACGTATCAGTGGTCAGGTTCGAGTTCAGTCCATTTGGTCCCGGAGTTTAGATGTGTTAGAACATTCTGTCCATTTTGGTTTACTTACCAAAACAAGCATGATGGTGGGTCTGGGCGAAACCAAAGTGGAAGTGATCGAAACCATGAAAGAAGTTGTGGATTTGGGTGTAGATATTTTTACAATTGGTCAATATTTACAGCCCACAAATCATCATCTTCCTGTGGATCGCTTTGTTGAAAATGAAGAATTTCAAGATTATAAAAAGATCGGGTTGGAACTGGGATTTAGGGCGGTTGAATCGGGGGCATTAGTCAGGAGTTCTTATCATGCAGATGAACAAGCACGAATGGTAAAGGGTAACAAATGAATCATCAGAAAAATTTAATTTATGGATTAGTGGTGGCTGCAGGATTCATATTGGTTTGGATTATCTATGCAGATCAGGGAATCGATCCCAAACCAGAAATTGCTACGGATGAGACACCCCTCATACTCGTTGATGGAAAGGTACCACCGAAATTATCGAACTTTGTGGCTCACATGCAGTATATTGACGAAAGCACCTGTTTGAAGTGCCACGCTACTGAACGGGAAATGAATTTTGGATCGGGACCTATGATGGTTAAAAAAATGCCCCATGAATTTCGTGAAAATTGTGTCTCCTGCCATATTTTGCCAAAGTGAACCGATTTGGCAGAGAACTGAAAAATATTGGACCATTTTACGACATAAAAGCAAATTAATATTTTTGGTATAATGTTTGACAAACATAAGCCGAACATACAAAAAGGAATGTCATGAAAGACGAATTTGAAAAAGATATGAATGAAGATATAATTGAGGAAAGTGAATCTTACCCAGTTATGCCTCTACGGAATACGGTGTTATTCCCACAGCAAGTCATTCCGATTTATATCGGACGCGAGAAGTCATTAAAATTAATTAATGAATTACCAGCATCCAGTAAGCATATTGTGGTGGTGGCCCAGGAAGATGGATCGATTGAAGATCCAAATCCTGATGAAATGTATTCATTCGGTACGCTGGCTGTAGTGTTAAAAGTATTTGATATGCCCGACAACAGTAAGTCAGCCATTGTTCAGGGAATCGACAGAGTTAAAATTTTATCGTTTAAAGAAAAAGAACCTTACTATCGTGCCGTTATTCAGCGATTATCTGATAATGTTCCTTCGGAAGATATTGAACTGGATGCATTAGGTAACAATTTGCGCCAGGTATTCAGTGAACTGATTCAGGTAGCACCAAACCTGAGTGAAGAACATACGGGTATGTTATCCAATATTCAGAAACCATCTCGATTGGCTGACCGAACCATTTCTCTCCTCACCGTCCCCAATCCTGAAAAACAGGAGGTGTTGGAGGAGCTGGATGTAAAAAAGCGAGTAGAAAAAGCAATTAAAATTTTATCAAAAGAAATACAGCGCATTAAGCTGGGTGAAGAAATTCAAACTGAAGTTCATGATGAAATTACCAAATCTCAGCGGGAATATTATCTCCGGGAACAAATGAAGGCGATTAAACGGGAATTAGGTGAAGATGAATCCCAAGTCGAACTGAAAGATATTGAGGATGCCATTAAAGAGGCCAAGATGCCGGAAGAAGCGGAGAAAGTGGCGTTAAAAGAACTGGATAGACTGTCCAAAATACCATCTCAATCACCGGAATATACCGTTTCCCGAACCTATCTGGATTGGCTCACAGAATTACCATGGTCCAAAACATCTGAAGATTCAATCAATGTGAAAGATGCAAAATCTATTTTGGATAAGGATCATTATGGGTTAGAAAAAGTCAAAGAAAGAATTATAGAATACTTAGCTGTTCGTGCATTAAAAATGCAGAAAGATCCGGAAGGGGCCCTTCGGGGACCGCTTCTTTGCTTTGCAGGTCCTCCAGGTGTTGGAAAGACATCGCTGGGTCGTTCAATCGCAAGATCCATGGGACGTGAATTTGTACGAATTTCTCTCGGAGGCGTGAGAGATGAAGCAGAAATTCGGGGTCATCGCCGAACCTATATTGGTGCATTGCCGGGACGGATTATTCAGTCCTTAAAAAAGGCGGGGACAAATAATCCCGTATTTATGCTGGATGAAATTGATAAGCTTGGGGGTGATTTTAGAGGAGACCCTTCCTCTGCACTATTGGAAGTATTAGACCCGGAACAAAACTGTACATTTGCTGATCATTATCTAGAAGTTGATTTTGACTTAAGTAAAGTAATGTTCATTTCCACAGCAAACTATCGAGATCCCATTCCACCTGCATTGAGAGACCGTATGGAAATCATAGAATTTTCAGGTTATATCGAGGATGAAAAAGTGCAGATTGCGAAGCAGCATTTGATTCCAAAACAAATGGAGGAAAATGCCCTGACTAAAAAAGATGTGTCACTTGATGATAAGGGCGTAAAGGAATTAATTAATTCCTATACCCGTGAAGCAGGGGTGCGTAACCTGGAACGGGAGATTGCCAATGTATTTCGAAAGGTTGCCCGAGATAAGATTGAAAAAAATACAAAAAAGATTAAAGTAAATAAAAAGAAAGTATCAGAATATTTAGGTGCGCCGCGTTTTTATTCTGAGCTGGCTGAAAGAACCACAAAGCCTGGTGTGGTCACGGGACTTGCCTGGACCGCTGCCGGAGGTGATATCCTGTTTATTGAAGCGTCAAAAATGAAGGGGAAGGGCAGACTCACCCTCACAGGACAATTGGGAGATGTAATGAAAGAATCGGCCACAGCTGCCATGACCTATGTTCGATCTCATACAGATATTTTGGGGTTGGATGAAGATTTCAATGAAAAGACCGACATTCATGTCCATGTGCCTGCAGGCGCTATTCCCAAGGATGGTCCTTCTGCTGGTGTAGGGATGTTTACAGCCATCGTTTCTCTCCTCACGGGCATTCCGGTTAAAAACCGAGTTGCCATGACGGGTGAAATTACCCTTCGCGGCAATGTATTGCCCATCGGCGGTGTGAAAGAAAAAGTAACGGCGGCCCATCGCGCCGGAATTAAAACGATCATTTTGCCGGATCATAACCGCAAGGATTTAGAAGAAATTCCTGACCATATTAAAAAGGATTTGGACTTTCATTTTGCGAAAGAAATGATGGATGTAATGGATATTGCACTTCCGGGGTTGAATGGCAGAAAAAAGCCAAGAAAGTCTTCCAAAAAGGCAAAAAAGAAATAGTAACTTTCGCGCCGGTTTTATGGGCGATTAACTCAGCTGGTCAGAGTGCCTCCCTTACAAGGAGGAAGTCGGGGGTTCGACTCCCTCATCGCCCACGCATCTTTGCAAATCTATACTGATTATATATCGGTATATTGAATATGAAGTTGCTATTTGAAATCAGAATTTCCGGGGACACATTCCAATGAAATTGAAAAATCGGATATTGAATCGTTTGAAACGGTCTTATCGGCAAAGTCGAATGACTGAAAACCCTTTGGATTTGGGTCGGCTTTCAGCTTGGCACAATCCAAATCGGTTGAAGGATCAATCCAAACGATCCATTTAAAGATCATTATAAGCCCTCTTGCTAATCGTAAGGGGGCTTTTTTGTTTATAAAAGAGACACCCATATTGTTGGGGAATTTCTATGTAATTTCCTGAATGAAACGCCTTTGGATCAAATAAGTGACAGGCCTCTCCTCTATAAATATTTATTCATAAAGGAATCCTATTTGTTTTTGTAAAGAAAGAAACCAACTATACAACCACCGATGATACCCCAAATATCATATTCATTTCTCAATAATCAAATGATTTCCATAATATTATTATTAAATAAAATCCTCAACCAAAACGTAAATTTCCCACCCCGAATTTTCACCCGAATTTTATAACCTGGAGATTTATTGAAAACGAAACAGCTTTTCCTGATTGGCGGCAATGAGGAAAAAGGAAAGAAACCGCTGCTGCTGAGCGCATTTTGTCAGCGTTTCAACCCTAATGACGGACCCCTGGTTCTCATCACTGGTGCATCCAGAATACCTTTGGAGGTAGGCGTAATCTATACCAATATTTTCATCCGATTGGGGGTAAACGATATTATACACTTGCCTCTAACCCGGCGGAGTGATTGTAATCTGCCAGAAAATGTGAAAAATTTGGAGCGGGCATCGGCTGTTTTCATTACCGGAGGAAACCAGGTAAAACTGGCTGGAATTTTAGGTGGTACTCCATTTTTTCAAGTGCTGAAACAACGGGTGAATAAGGGACTTATATATGGCGGTACCAGCGCCGGGGCCAGTATTGCTAGTGGACTCATGATTGCTGGTGGCAGAGGCGGGTATAATCCACGCCGGAATCTGGTGAAACTAACAGGCGGATTAGGGCTGGTACAAAATTGCATTATTGACCAGCATTTTCGGGAACGCAACCGTCTGTTCCGCCTGGCAAGCGCCGTGAGTTCTAACCCGGAGTTCATTGGCTTAGGGATTGATGAAGACACAGCCCTGATTATTACCAATGACCGCTTCTGCAGGGTAGTGGGAAATAATTCTGTTACGGTTCTGAACGGCAACGGCATTACCCACACTGGATATACTGAAGGAAAGGCTCAGGACTCTATTCCAATTTTTGGAATGAATATGAATGTGGTGACTCCGGGGTATGGCTATGACATCATTACACGCACCCCCCTAATGAAATCAGATTTTGACTCTCCACAAGCAATAGAATTGGAGGCCGTATGAGTAATAAAATGAAGATTCTGCAATTCAGGAAACTCTCAGGGCCTAATTACTGGAGCCTCCGCCCCTGCATTCAGATGCTGCTGGACATTGGCGGCCTGGAAGAACTCCCCACCAATATGATCGACGGATTTTATGAGCGGTTTACAGAAGCGCTGCCCACAATTCATGAGCATCGCTGCAGTGTGGGCAAAGCCGGTGGATTTTTCCAGCGGGTAGAAGAAGGTACCTGGATGGGGCATGTGGTAGAGCATACCGCATTAGAACTTCAGACCCTTGCCGGCATGGACACAGGATTCGGCCGTACACGGGAAACTGGTGATACGGGAATTTACCATGTGGTTTACTCCTATATTGTTTCTGAAGTTGGTAAGCGGGCAGGAGAACTTTCCGTTGACCTCTGCGAAAAACTCATCCGGGGAAATAAATATGATTTAGATGCCATTGTTCAGGAATTGAAAGAACTGCGGGAACGCTATAAAATGGGACCCAGCACATCCTCCATTGTGGATGAGGCGGTTTCACGAGGCATACCCTTTACACGCTTGAATCGGGGATCACTGGTTCAACTGGGTTATGGTACAAACCAGAAACGAATCCGGGCTACCATGACCGGGGAAACCTCCAGCCTGGCAGTGGACTTTGCCGGTGATAAATGGGAAACCAAAGAACTCCTGAAAAAACACGGTATCCCTGTTCCAAAGGGAATGGAAACCCGGAATTTTGAAAGCGCATTTGAAGCGGCACAGCGCTGGGGATATCCTCTGGTTGTGAAACCAACTGATGGAAATCATGGCCGGGGAATTACAGTAGGTGTTGATAATGACGACCTCTTCAAACATGCCTGGGAAGCAGCAAAGGCGCAATCCAAAAATGGGTACATTATCGTAGAAGCCATGCTCACAGGATTTGACTTCCGTCTCTTGGTGATCAACGGAAATTTGGTTGCCGCTGCAAAGCGGGTGCCTGCCCATGTAACCGGTGACGGGAAACAAACTATTCAACAGCTCATTGATGAAGAGAATGAAAATCCACTGAGAGGCTATGGCCATGAGAACATTCTCACTGAAATTGATGTGGACCATCAGACTAAACGCCTGATTTGGGATGCTGGATATACATTGAAAACAAAACTACCCAAGGACGAAATATTATATTTAAAGACAACAGCCAATCTTTCCACCGGGGGTACGGCCATAGATGTGCTGGATTCTGTCCACCCTGCCAACGTACATATTGCGGAGCGGGCAATACAAATTGTTGGGCTGGATATTGGAGGTGTGGATATTGTGGCACCGGATATTACTACTCCCATTTCTGAAAACGGCGGCGGGATTGTAGAACTCAATGCTGCACCGGGATTCCGTATGCACCTGCAGCCCACCAAAGGGTTGGGCCGCAATGTAGCTGAACCGGTGATAGATATGCTATTCCCTCCAGGCTCATCTTGTACTATTCCCATTATTGCTGTCACTGGCACCAATGGAAAAACCACCACCACCCGGCTTTTAAATCACATCATGAAATTTGTGGGGCATACAGTGGGAATGTGTACCACTGAAGGGGTATATATCAAAAACCGTTTAGTATATGAGGGTGATATGACCGGACCTAATTCCCATAAAATGGTTCTGACAGACCCCACAGTGGATATGGCGGTTTTGGAATGCGCGCGCGGTGGTCTATTACGTGCTGGGCTTGGTTTCAAACATTGCGATGTAGGGGTTGTGACGAATGTATCTGCTGACCATTTAGGTTTAAATTATATTGACGATCTGGATAAAATGGCACGGGTTAAGGGTGTTATTCCTGAAGTAGTAAAACCGAATGGATATGCTATCTTGAATGCGGATGATGAACGTGTAGCAGACATGGCAGATAATACCAAAGGCAATGTCATTTTCTTCAGTCTGGAAGGTAAATCCAATCCCGTGATTAAAGAGCATTTGAAATCCGGCGGAAGGGCAGTCATATTTGAAGATGGTACTTTCTGCATCATGAAAGGAAAATGGAAATATCCATTAGTAGAAGCGAAGGAGGTCCCCATTACATTTGATGGTAAGGCTATATTTAATGTAGCCAATGTATTGGCTGCTATTGGAGCGGCTATCGGCATGGGGGTGAAAAATGAAAACATCACCGCCGCCCTTACCACTTTCTTCCCCTCTTTTGCCCAGACTCCGGGACGACTTACTATGATGGATATGGGGTATTTTAAAGTCTTGGTGGACTTTGCACATAATGTTGCCGGATATGAAGGACTGGCCGAGTTTGTGAAATCATTAAATCCGGGAAGGACTATTGTCACCCTCTGCCTGCCAGGTGACCGCCGAATGGAGGACTTTGAGGAAGTTTCCAGAATCGCCGCTGAAACCTATGATGAGGTTATCCTGTTTGATGGATATGAACGAGGTCAGGAAAAAGGGTATATTTCATCCACCCTGCAGAAATATCTCATCAAACATGGTATGGATAATAGTAATATTGAAATTATTATTGATGAAAACCAAGCTGTGCAGCATTCTCTGGACCATGCCCAGGAAGGCGATTTAATTATTCTCTCAAATTATGACATCACTGGAATTCACAAACGCTTAGTTGAGCATAAGGAGAAGTTAGAAAAGGAAGCAGCAAAGGGGGTAAAAAGAGAAAGCAGATTATACTGATTGCAATGTCAGTAAGTTTTCTAACGATGGTTGTTTTAGAGAAGGGTATTGGTTCAGATGGAGATTCTCCTATTTTAACTAATATATTTATTGGGAGTAATATTCTTTGGGTTGGGGCAGTAGTGGCAGATATGTTTGAGTATGGAACTTCTTCTCCCCCTACTCCTCCAATCGGAATGTTCTCCACTCGACCAAATAATGTCATATTGCTACAAAAAGCTATTGAAATGGCAGGAAGTTATAATTACCAGCTATGTAAAAAACTTAAATGAAACACCTTTGGGTCAACCAGCCTCCTCACGGGGGCTTTTTTGTTTATGGGATGATGGGTAGATTTGGGTAATTTCCTGTATGAAACGCCTCTGGCTCAAATAAGGGAGTAGAAAATGAAAATCACAAATATTACAACTTATCAGGTTGATTTGCCTTTACACGAAGGAAATTACAATTGGTCGGGGGGAAAAAGTGTAGATGTATTTGACTCCACTGTCGTAATAGTCGAAACAGATGAGGGATACACTGGTGTAGGTGAAATTTGCCCTCTTGGACCAGTCTATTTGCCATCATTCGCCAGAGGGGCAAGGGCAGGGTTGGCCGAATTATCACCCCTTTTAATAGGCATGGACCCCACTGCCCTCGAAGTATTAAACAGACACATGGATATTAACCTCAAGGGCCACCCCTATGTAAAGTCGGCCCTTGATGTTGCCTGCTGGGATATCCTCGGGCAAAAAGCCGGGCTGCCTGTAGCCATTTTATTAGGGGGTAAATATGGAAGCAATTTTAAACTTTACAGAGCTATTTCCCAGGAATCACCCGAGGCAATGGTTAAAAAGGTTGAGAAATATAAAAATGAAGGCTACACCAAATTTCAATTGAAAGTTGGGGGAGATTATCAAACCGATATAGAACGAATACATGCTGTAGCTAAAATCATGGAGAAGGGTGACACACTGGTAGCCGATGCCAATACGGGTTGGCTTATGCATGACGCGGCCAAAGTTGTTGCTGCCGTAAGAGAATTAAATGTGTATATTGAACAACCCTGCCTGTCTTACGAAGAATGCCTCAACATTCGACAACGCACCTCCCTGCCCTTTATATTAGACGAAAATATTGATGGGATAAGTCAAATTTTGAGGGGATATAACGATAGAGCCATGGATGTCGTAAATATCAAAATCAGCAAATTTGGTGGTTTAACAAAAGCCAGACAAGCCAGAGACTTGTGCGTATCCATTGGCCTTGCCATGACAATTGAAGACACATGGGGGGGAGATATCGTAACTGCGGCCATAGCCCATTTAGCCCACAGTACTCCGACTAACTTTTTATTTTCGAGCACGGATTTCAACAGCTATGTTACTCAAAGCATAGCCGACGATGCCCCCCAGAGACAAAATGGATGTCTATCAATTAATCAAAGACCCGGATTGGGCATCACAGCTAAAATGGATGTATTGGGCGATCCGTACTTTACCTGCGATAGTAATGAGAGTGTCAATTTTTTTACATCTCAAGAATTATAACCCTTCTAATATTTAGGTAAAACAGAACCAAGACCATAAAATCAGTAAAATAGAAATAGAAGTAACAGACGTTGTACCCATACCTACACAAAAGAGGATATCATGATTGATTCAAGCGAAAATTCCTTTTTTAGTTCCAGGTGGACCATGTTGTTGGCTATGCTCGGCATGGCTGTTGGTACAGGGAACATTTGGCGATTCCCTCGCATTGTCGCCTCTAATGGTGGAGGTGAGTTTTTAATCGCCTGGATAGCTTTTTTGTTTTTATGGTCTATACCCATAATATTACTGGAATTTGGCATGGGGCGTAAAACAAGATCTGGACCTATTAAAGCCTTTATGGAAATGATGGGGCCCAGGTGGGCCTGGATGGGTGCTTTTTGTGTTTTTGTTACAACTGCTATTACTTTTTATTACTGTGTTGTAGCGGGGTGGACAGCCAGGTATGCTCTAGCCGCTATCTTCAAAGAGATCCCCGAAAATTCTCCCGGGGCCTTTTGGGTTTCGTTTACATCATCGTATTCCCCCATTATATTTCACGCTTTAATAATTGGTTCTGTCTCGTGGATAGTTCTTAAAGGTATAAAATCTATAGAAAAAGTAACCAGCATCCTCATGCCCATACTTATATTCCTTATACTCGTTTTAACGGTTAGAGCCTTGTTTTTACCGGGGGCATCGGAAGGTTTATCGTTTCTATTTACCATAGACTGGGCTAACCTGGCACATCCAAAAATATGGGTAGAGGCTCTCATTCAAAACGCCTGGGATACAGGAGCCGGATGGGGCCTGGTACTTTGCTATGCTGCCTATATGCGAAAAAACGAAGACACCACCTTGAATGCTATCATGCTCCCCACAGCCAATAACATTGTTTCCCTATTGGCCGCCATTATGGTATTCAGCACAGTTTTCTCTGCGGTTCCTCAATTAATGGAACAGGCCAAAACAGACCCATCTGTTCTTAATGGATTGGGTTCCCTTGGCACAGCAGTAGAAAATGGAGCTGTATTTTCAACCGAATTAATGCAAAAAACTGTTTTTAACGAAGGCAATAAGGGCATCACTTTTATTTGGATGCCACAGCTTTTTAAGACTATGGCTATGGGTCAGTTTTTTATGATCCTGTTCTTTTCTGCCCTGGCTTTTGCCGCCTTTACCAGTATGATTGCCCAGGTCGAAGTTACTACTCGCGCATTTGTGGATGCGGGGATGGGCCGCACAAAAGCAGTGAAAATAATTTGTGTGGGTGTATTCGTATTAGGAGTGCCTTCGGCTATCTGGATGCCCGTTTTGGATAATCAGGATTGGGTATGGGGAGTCGCTCTTATGTTGGCGGGATTATTTTTTGCCATCTCCGTTATTCCCTACGGCGTAAAAAAATTCCGAGAAGAAAATTTAAATCATTCTGGATCAAATATAAAAATTGGCCGATATTGGGATGTAATCATCGCATTTTTAGCTCCTTCACAAATGATTTTTTTACTGGGATGGTTTACCTACGATTCCTATAAGTCTGCTCCCGAAACATGGCTTCACCCATTTTCATCCGATAATATCTACAATGTAGGCACCATTTTATTCCAATGGACAATTGCTATTGCAACTCTTATGTTCCTAAACAAGTGGATTGTGCGAAAAATTACCGACCACAGCAATAAACTAAAAGCTGTAGAAAAAAAGGATTAGAGACTTATTGGTATCGGAATGTCCAAAAGAAATAAGAAGGAACTTACAGGGATGGAAAATTGATTTCTTTAAATAAAAAACAAATTTCAGAAATGGTTTCCATGAAGGAGGCCATTCATGCTATGAAGTCTGCTTTCATCCAGTTAAGCAGCGGTGATGCCCATGTACCTACTCGTTTGAGTTTGGATCTCCCGGATAATAATACCACATCCCTGATTATGCCGGCTTATGCAATTGGGAGTCCCTATTATTGCGTGAAGATCGTATCCGTGAATTATTCAAATCCCCATAAAGGTCTGCCTC
>JAPYOT010000084.1 GCA_029938045.1 Fidelibacterota bacterium
TACATGCGCATCTTTACGTTGTCCCATACTCTCAATATTCCCACGGCGCGAATTAATATCACCCATAACATCACCCAAATATTCTTCAGGTACAACCACTTCAACCTTCATCATAGGCTCCATCAGTACGGGTCCTGCTTTTTTACACGCTTCTTGGATGGCCATAGAACCAGCAATTTTAAATGCCATTTCAGAGGAGTCAACATCATGGTACGAACCATAAACAAGTTCAATACGAATATCTTCGATCGGATATCCGGCAAGAACACCATTTTTAATGGCTTCTTGCATTCCTTGACTGACTGGTTGAATGTATTCCCGAGGTATAACACCTCCGACAATTTTATCCTCGAAATGATAACCTTTTCCCTCTTCATTTGGCTCTACATTAATCACAACATGGCCATACTGTCCACGACCACCAGACTGTCGAGCAAATTTCACGTCGATTTTTTCAACACGCTTCGTAATTGCTTCTGTGTATGCAACCTGCGGTGTACCTACGTTTGCTTTTACATTGAATTCACGCAACAGCCGATCGACTAAGATCTCCAAGTGAAGCTCTCCCATACCAGCAATAATTGTTTGACCTGTATCAGGATTGATTGAAACCTTAAAGGTAGGATCTTCCTCAGAAAGCTTTCCAAGCCCTTTTGACAATGCATCTTGATCAGCTTTTGTTGCCGGTTCAACAGAGACCTCAACAACAGGTTCTGGAAATTCCATTGATTCTAACAGAATCTCCTTTTTTTCTTCACAAAGCGTATGCCCTGTATGGGTATTCTTCAAACCTACTGCCGCAACAATTTCACCGGCGGATACTTTATCTAATTCTTCTCTTTTGTTTGCGTGCATCAATAAAATTCGACTAATTCTTTCTCGCTTCCCAGTATTTGGGTTTGAAACATAAGAACCTGCATTCAGACTTCCGGAATAGACACGCATGAAAGTTAATTTTCCAACATAAGGGTCTGTCATCACTTTGAATGCTAAAGCACTAAAGGGGTCATCCTCACTTGGCATCCTAGTCATAGGCACATCTGAATCATCAGGATTAAAACCATTGATAACCCCAATATCGAGAGGCGAAGGTAAAAAGTCATTCACCGCATCTAACAATCGCTGTACACCTTTATTCTTAAAGGCAGAGCCACACAAGGTTGGTACGAATGTACTATCCAAACACCCTTTTCGAATTGCGGCTTTTAATTCATCTTCGGTAATTTCTTTTTCTTCTAAATATTTTTCAAGAAGAAGCTCGTCGTAACTAGCCGTTTCTTCTATGAGGTGGTGACGCCATTTTTCAGCCTCTTCAATCATATCATCGGGTATATCCCCAACTTCAAAGTGAGTGCCTAATGAAGATTCATTATAAAGAATAGCTTTCATGGTAATTAAATCAATAATTCCCGTAAAAATATCTCCCGCACCAATAGGCAAAACAATTGGAAGCGGAATCGACCCTAAGCGCTCTTTAATCATTTCTAATACATGATAAAAATCAGCACCGATTCTATCCATTTTATTTACAAATGCAATCCTTGGCACCCCATATTTATCCGCCTGTCGCCAAACAGTTTCACTTTGAGGCTCCACACCGCCAACAGCACAAAATACTGCGCACGCACCATCCAACACCCGCAGAGAGCGTTCCACTTCTACAGTAAAATCAACGTGCCCAGGAGTATCAATTATATTAATTCGGTGATCCTCCCAAATGGCTGTTGTTGCTGCTGAAGTAATTGTTATACCACGTTCTTTTTCCTGTTCCATCCAATCCATAGTAGCGCCACCATCGTGAACTTCACCAATTTTATGGGTACGGCCTGTATAGTATAAGATGCGCTCCGTTAATGTGGTTTTTCCCGCATCAATATGAGCCATAATACCAATATTCCGAACGTTGCCTAATGTGATTTTTTTCATGAAAAAATATAAAGTTTATCTAAAATGTGCAAACGCACGGTTTGCTTCAGCCATCCTGTGCGTATCTTCTTTTTTCTTTATAGCACCACCTTCATTGTTGGCAGCGGAAATCAATTCTGAAGCTAATCGTTCTTTCATTGCTTTACCGGAACGCCCCCGTGCCGCATTTATAATCCAATGAGAAGCAAGGAAAAATTGTCTATGTTTAGCCACCTCAATCGGTACCTGATAATTTGCACCACCAATTCGCCGAGTTTTCACCTCTAGCGTGGGTCCTGTATTTTTTAGGGCTAATTTGAAAATTTCGACACCGTCATTTTTTGTGCGAGATTTAATTGTATCCATCGCACCATAAAATATTTGTTCAGATATGCCCTTTTTACCACCAAACATCAAATAATTCATAAACTTAGCCACTTCCAAATCATTATAAATCGGATCGGGCAAAATTTGTCTTTTCTCTGGTCTTCTTCTTCTCATAATTATGCTTTTGGACGTTTTGCGCCATATCGGGACCGACTGGTTCGTCGATCAGTCACACCTGCAGTATCCAAAGTTCCTCTGACAATATGATATCGTACCCCTGGTAAATCTTTAACCCTACCACCCTCAATCAATACGATGGAATGTTCCTGTAAATTATGGCCCTCACCTGGAATATATGCAGCAACCTCAGAACCATTAGTCAACCGCACTCTAGCGACTTTACGAAGCGCAGAATTTGGTTTTTTAGGCGTGGTGGTGTATACACGTGTGCATACACCCCTTTTTTGAGGGCTCCCTTTTAAAGCAGGTGTAGTTGTTTTCTTTTTAACCCGCTTTCTTCCTTGGCGTACTAATTGGTTTATCGTCGGCATTTCATTTCCATAAGAGCCGATAAAATTACACCTGAAATTAAATGCGCGGCAATATTATTATGTTCAATTTTCATTTTATTTTCCAACCTCTTTTTCCGACTCTACTTTTGAAGTTTCTTCATCTATTTTCGATGATGTTTCAGGGTCAGTAACTATAATATGCCTAAGATGCGGAGAACCCGTACCGGCTGGAATTAGTCTCCCCACCGCAACATTTTCTTTTAAACCGCGAAGATAGTCCGTTTTACCAGCGGTAGAAGCATCCGTCAATACTCGGGTTGTTTCCTGAAAAGAGGCAGCCGATATAAAGCTCTCTGTGTTTAATGACGCTTGGGTTATCCCCATCAATAATGGATTAAAAGTAGCCGGGTTTGATTTCCGTGATTTTGACGGCTTTTTTCCATCCGCTCTTAATGCCTTATTAATTTCGAGATATTCTTTTTTATCTACAAGGATTTCTTCCTCTAATTCAGAATCACCGGAATCGGTTATCACAACCATAGATTGTAACTTTTCATTTGTTTCAAAGAAATTTGCCCTATTGATACGATCTTGAGGTAAATACTGAGAATCACCTACTTCATCTATACTGACTTTTTGCATCATTTGGCGTACAATCACTTCAATATGCTTATCGTCAATTTTAACACCTTGCAATCGGTACACTTCCTGAATTTCATTTACGAGATATTCACGAACTTTTTTGGGTCCTAAAATATTCAAAATATCAGCAGGAGATATACTCCCTTCACACAATGATGTACCAGCTACAATCTTATCCCCTTCATGAACAACGACATGTTTGCCATAGGGGATAGAGTATTTACGTACAGCTCCATCAACGCCTTCAACAAGCATTTTTCGAATACCACGTTTGGTTTCTCCGAATTTAACGATTCCGTCAATTTCTGAAACCACAGCGGGATCAGAAGGCTTTCTGGCTTCAAACAATTCTGTCACTCTCGGAAGACCACCAGTAATATCACGGGTTTTACCAATTGCTCTGGGAATTTTTACCAATGTTTGCCCGCGGGTAACTTTATCGCCTTTCCGTACAACTAAATTGGCATTCACAGGAAGAATGGTCCCTCCTGCAACGATGGTACCATTTTTATCAACGATCTCTACATGAGGACTGAGGTTTCGGTCTTTCGACTCCACAATCACCATCTGCTTTTTGCCACCTTCGACTGCTTCAACCTGATACGTTTCGTTCTCAATAAAGTCTTTTAATTCCACAATTCCCGTTTGGCGCGCCAAAATAACATCCGTATATGGGTCCCATTGGAATAGAATGGTTCCCGCATCAACCTTTTCACCATCACCTACATGGAGATTTGCGCCATAGGGAACATTGTATTCCATTGTTTTTTGGCCATTTTTATCCGTGATGGCAAGTTTTGCGTGACGAACCATACACCGAGTAACCAAAATTCCAGATTCATCCTTTGCATCGGCGACTTCAAGATTTTCAGAATATTTTATCACGCCAGCTCGCTTGGTATGCATTTCTGATTGTTCAATAATTCGCGTTGCAGTACCTCCAATGTGAAAGGTTCGAAGTGTTAACTGGGTCCCCGGTTCACCGATACTTTGGGCAGCCTGAATTCCAACGGCTGTACCTAAATCTACTAATTTGTGGTTTGATGGATTCCATCCATAACATTTAGCACATACACCACGTAATGACTCACAAGTAAGAACCGATCTAATTTGAATTGATTCAATATTACTATCGGCAATCATATCCCCTTCATCGTCACGGATCAAGGTGCCCGCTTTAATGGCTACCTTTCCATCTTCTACGAAATCTTCCAAAGTAGTGCGTCCAAGAACTCTTTCAAATAAGGGTTCAATAATATCTTCGCCTTCTTTTAAGTCATCGGCTAAAATTCCATTTATCGTACCACAATCTAATTCGGATATCACCACATCCTGGGCCACATCCACCAGCCTACGGGTAAGGTATCCTGCATCAGCTGTTTTTAATGCAGTATCAGCCAATCCTTTCCGGGCTCCGTGTGTTGAAATAAAATATTC
>JAPYOT010000085.1 GCA_029938045.1 Fidelibacterota bacterium
ATGGCGGCACCAATAGGAATTCCGCCCTCTTTTAGGCCTTTTTGTGCCTGTTGGATTGCAGTGTTTAGCATTAGGTGATAATCAGGAGTTATAACTGTTTTCATCTCAATTGTGTTGTTAATTTCCGACTTATTCTTAAAACACCAAAGTATATTCAGAGAACTCAAAAAGGTTAAGGTATTTCCTCGTCGTCTTTTTGGGAATTATGTTAAGTTTGTAAAGAAAAAAATAGGATAGTCATGGCAAATCGTAATTCATCACTATTGTACGGTATTAACGATAGTCCCCCCATGGGTGAAACCATAATTCTGGGTTTCCAACATTATTTAACCATGTTTGGTTCAACCGTGGCAATCCCTTTGTTGTTAGCACCAGCATTAGGAATTCAAGATCCAGTAGAAAAAGGATGGTTAATAGCTACGATGTTTTTTGTCAGTGGAATTACCACACTTCTACAAACAACATTTGGAAATCGCTTACCTATTGTTCAGGGTGGAACATTTTCATTTTTAGCGCCTACATTTGCAATCCTTGGAATGGCATCATTAGCGGGTGCCGGTTGGGAAGTAAGAATGCAACATGTCCAAGGTGCAATTATTGCAGGATCTCTTGTTGAAATATTTGTTGGGGCCAGCGGATTGGTTGGTCGGCTATTACGATATGTAGGCCCCATAACAATTGCACCAACTATTGCGTTGATTGGATTATCCTTATTCAAATTTGGCGCACCTGAAGCAGGTCGCTATTGGCCTATTGGCGGTTTAACAATTTTTTTGATTATTCTATTCAGCCAATATCTCCGAAGCAAACATCGTACATTTGAACTTTATCCAATTTTATTAGCCATTGTCACTGCATGGACTGTATCGGCGCTTTTAACCTTTTTAGGATATTTTCCTGAAGGGCATCCGGCTCACACAAGCTTGGCGAATCTGAAAAATGCATCATGGTTTCGAATTCCATATCCTTTTCAATGGGGACTCCCCCAATTTGGTACAGCTGCAATCATTGGAATGTTAGCAGGCTATATTGCTTCCATGGTAGAATCTATTGGTGATTATTATGCTTGCGCCCGGCTTTCTGGAGCACCCACACCCGATAAAAAAACAATAAATAAAGGTATCACATTTGAAGGAATTGGATGCTTCATAGCGGGACTATTTGGTACAGGAAATGGAACGACTTCTTATAGTGAAAATATTGGTGCCATTGGGCTTACTCGTGTTGGTTCTCGTCGCGTTGTTCAGGCAGGAGCTGTGATTATGATCTTATTAGGAACTGTATCTAAATTTGGTGCCCTATTCACAACAATTCCTCAACCTATCGTTGGTGGAATGTATTGTGCCATGTTTGGCATGATAACAGCAGTTGGTTTATCCAATCTTCAATTCATTGATTTAAATTCTACACGAAATTTATTTATTCTTGGATTTGCATTTTTTATGGGTTTATCTATTCCTGAATATTTTATTCAAAATCCTTTACAATTAGAGCCTATTTGGTTGGCAAATATAATTAATACTTTGGGAAGTACAGGGATGGCTGTGGGTGCATTTTCCGCGTTAATATTAGATAATACAATTCCAGGGACCGACGAAGAAAGAGGTCTAAAATCTTGGGGAAATAGCGCAGAAAGTGCGTAAAATATTTAATGATTCATAAACAAGGAATAAAACGATGTCTGTGCTAATCAAAAATGGTCGTGTCATCACAGCAGTTGATGACTATTTGGCTGATATTTTTATTGAAAATGAAACTGTAACCCTTATTGGGAAAGCTCTCGAAATGGAAGCAGACGAAGCTATTGATGCATCTGGAAAATATTTATTTCCAGGTGGGCTAGATCCACACACCCATTTAGATATGCCCTTTGGCGGTACCACATCTGCAGATGATTTTGAAACGGGTACTCGTGCGGCGGCTCACGGCGGAACAACAACATTGATTGATTTTGCCATACAATCTAAAGGCCATTCAACATTAGAAGCGTTGGATACATGGCATGCCAAAGCGGATGGAAAAACAGCCATCGATTATGGATTTCATATGATTGTGACAGATTTAGAAGATAATCGCGTTCATGAAATGAAAATGTTGGCGGATGCAGGGGTAACATCGTACAAATTATTTATGGCTTATCCGGGTGTTTTATATGTGGATGACGGCACCATTTATCGTGCAATGAAAAAAGCAGGGGAAGATGGCACAGTTGTTTGTATGCACGCGGAAAATGGAATCGTAATAGATGAAATAGTAAAACAGGCAGTTGCAGATGGAAAAACTGAACCAAAATATCATGCCATTACTCGTCCAACTCGAATGGAAGCTGAAGGTGTGCATCGCGCCATATCTATTGCAGAAGTTGCACATGTTCCAATCTACATTGTACACCTGTCGTCATCGGATGCTTTAGAGCAAGTTATGCTGGCTCGTAATCGTGGTGTTCACGCTTTTGCGGAAACATGTCCACAGTATCTATTTTTAGATGATTCTTATTATGATCAAGAAGGGTTTGAAGGGGCGAAATATGTAATGACACCTGCTCTTCGAGAAAAATGGAATCAGGATGAATTATGGAAAGGGTTGAAATTTGGTGACCTTCAATCCATTGCTACGGATCATTGCCCTTTTTGTTTTAAGGATCAAAAAGTATTGGGGATTGACGATTTTTCAAAGATTCCTAATGGTGCACCCGGTGTGGAAAATCGTATGAGTCTTGTATTTAATGGTGGCGTTAAAACAGGGCGGATTTCCTTAAATAAATTTGTGGAATTAACATCCACAGCGGCCGCAAAAACATTTGGACTTTTTCCAAAAAAAGGGACTATCGCTGTGGGAAGCGATGCGGATATTGTTGTATTTGATCCGAATAGAACAGAAACAATTAGCGTGAATAATGCTTGCACACACCATATGAATGTAGATTATAATTCCTATGAAGGGTTTGAAGTAACAGGGTTTACAGAAACGGTTCTATCCCGCGGTAAAATAATCATTAATAATTGTGAGTACGTAGGTAAAAAAGGTGATGGACATTTTTTAAAACGCGGCCTTTATGGCGGAATGAAATAATAAAATTATAAAGGAGATTACGAATGGCACGAAATATTAAATCTGGATTAATCCAAATGAGTCTTCCAATGACGGAAGGAGAAGGGACTATCAAAGAGATTATGGATGCAATGGTTCAAAAACATATTCCATTCATTGAAGATGCGGGTAGACAAGGTGTCCAAATTTTATGTTTACAAGAAATATTCAATACACCTTATTTTTGTCCTGGGCAAGATAATGCATGGTATGCTTCTGCAGAATCAGTTCCAGGTCCAACGACTGAACTAATGCAGGATTACGCAAAAAAATATAATATGGTTATCATTGTCCCTATTTATGAAAAAGAGCAGGCAGGTGTATTATATAATACAGCAGCGGTCATTGATGCAGATGGAAAATACTTGGGTAAATATAGAAAAAACCATATTCCCCATACATCTGGTTTTTGGGAAAAATACTTTTTCAAACCTGGTAATTTAGGTTACCCTATTTTTGAAACTAAATATGCTAAAGTAGGTGTTTACATTTGTTATGATCGCCATTTTCCAGATGGTGCACGATGTCTTGGATTAAATGGAGCAGAAATTGTATACAATCCTTCTGCAACGGTTGCTGGATTAAGTGAATATTTATGGAAATTAGAACAACCGGCCCATGCAGCAGCCAATGGATATTTCATGGGTTGCATCAATCGAGTTGGGACCGAAAAACCATGGAATTTAGGTGAATTTTATGGCACATCTTATTTTGTGAATCCACGAGGACAGATTATTGCAGAAGCATCAAGAGATCAAGATGAGTTATTAGTCTCTGAATTTGATTTGGATATGATAGATGAGGTTCGTTCCACCTGGCAATTCTTTCGTGATCGTCGTCCAGAAACCTATGATAAGTTGGTGGAACTTTAATAATTAATAGAGAAAATTATGGCAGATATAAGTATAGAAGTAAACGGCGTTAAATTTCCCAACCCATTTGTAATTGGGTCAGGACCTCCAAGCACGAATTCAAAAACGATCATCAAGGCATTTAATAATGGCTGGGGTGGTGTTTCCGCAAAAACGGTTAGTTTGACCGAGACGCCGGTCATCAATGTTGCCCCTCGATATGGAAAATTAAAAACCCCAAGTGGTGAAATTATTGGCTTTGAGAACATTGAACTGATATCAGACAGAACACTGGAAGTGTGGCTGGATGAATATAAAGCCATAAAAGACGCTCATCCAGACAAGGTGTTAATTTCTTCCATAATGGAGAAATACAATAAGGATTCATGGCAGGAATTAGTTGGCAGAATAGTCGAGACAGGCGTAGATATGTTTGAATTGAATTTTTCTTGTCCCCATGGTCATCCTGAAGAAGGTATGGGCGCCGCAATGGGCCAGAACCCAGATATGGTTAAAGAGGTAACGGGTTGGGTTGCTGAAGTAACTGACTTGCCAATTTGGGCTAAAATGACTCCGGACATTTTAGATATCACTGAACCTGCACAAGCGGCGATGGATGGCGGAGCAAGTGGCGTTGCTGCAATCAATACGATACCATCTATTTTAAATATTGATCTTGAAACTTTGGCGCCAATGCCTACAGTGGAAGGTCATTCAACCCCTGGCGGATATTCTTATTATGCTGTGAAGCCCATTGCATTACGGATGGTTTCGCAAATAGGAAGAGGCGTTCCTGATGCAGAAATATCAGGTATCGGTG
>JAPYOT010000019.1:0-15963 GCA_029938045.1 Fidelibacterota bacterium
AAGAGTTAGGGGTAAGTTTATTCTCCTCTCTCACTTCCAGCACCTTCAAATCAGCGGAGCAATGGGACAAATTGAATTCTCCACCGTTAGGAATCACATAACAATCTCCTGCTGAAAGTGGTTGGATTCCATCATATGTCAATTCACACGTACCAGTGAGAATAAAATGAAATAGAAATGGACACTCATTCTTTATAATAACATCCGATTGTGGATGAATTGTCTTCGCAGACATCATACCATTGGTCGCATTCAAAAAACCAAAATCATCATGACCAGTATTCCCCTTGTAATGAACATACTTTTGTCCACCAAACAATCGGTCAGGGATTAACTTTCCGGTGGGGAGTATTAATTCGTGGTCTCTGGCAGTCATGTGCATTCCTGGGCTGTTTATTTCAATCACTTCCAACCCCTTTTGACATGCTAAAACCCGATGTCGAATTTCCGGCGCCTGCAGAATACAATCACCCCCATTCATGATAAAGGGTTCTCCCTGATCCTCATACACCATTTTCGCCCAGCCCTTGCAACAATATATCATTTGGAATCGCAATTGATGATAATGAACATAATCTGAGGTTTCCCCACCTTTATTAATCCGAATATGAGATGCACCAAACCTATCATTTTGATAATGTAGTAACTTGCGATATTCCATACCCACGCGTCCCACAACCCATGGAGATGCATTCGTCATTTTATTTATTTCAAAAGATGAATTTGCGTCTGGCACGTTAATAGGTGGATTCAAGTCAATTGTTTCTATAACAATTCCGTCAAAAATCCCATCAATAATGGATTCGAGATTTGGGAATGGACCATTATTCGATTGTTTAAGTCGTATATGTTCTTTTCCGTTTGAAATATCGATAATGGATGGATCTTCAGCAGGATAAATTCGATTAAGTTGGTATCTATTCTCCTCTGTAAAATATTCTAACGCTTTTTGAATATTTTCACAAGGAACGATTCCGGCTTCTACTTTATTTTTAATTATAATCAGATGGCCTTTCGTATGAAGTAGAGATTTAAGATTCTCTACGAGAAATTACGGAACGCATCTCTTTTTCACCCATCATTTATCTGGATAGTAAATTGAAAAGCAATTTTTTATAATTTAGGACAACCATTTATCGTAATTTTCATCTATATAGGGAACAAATACAAACTCTGTTTGTTGTAACAAAATCATTCAAATTGGTAATAGGAGAATTCCGTGTTTAAAAAATCATTTTTCGTTAGTTTGCTTTCACTTATTATTTTCACTGGCTGTACTCAAAAAACTGATACACCCTTCACAATCGATTATGAAAAATACACGTTGAGTAATGGCTTAACTGTTATCCTTCACGAAGATAAATCAGATCCCATTGTGGGTGTTGCTATTCAGTACCATGTGGGGTCCAATCGGGAAATTCCGGGACGGACAGGCTTTGCTCATTTATTTGAGCACATGCTTTTTCAGGAATCACAACATGTGGGGCAAGATCAATTTTTCAAAAAAATTCAAAATGTTGGTGGAACCCTTAACGGAGGAACCAATAAGGATGGTACAGTTTATTATGAAGTTATTCCTAAAAATGCCTTAGAAACTGTTTTATGGATGGAATCTGACCGTATGGGTTGGCTCCTATCAACCATCACACAACCTGCATTTGAAAATCAGCAGGAAGTGGTTCAGAACGAAAAACGCCAACGGGTGGATAACCGCCCCTATGGATATGCCAATTATGTCATGATTAAAAATATGTATCCTGCAGATCATCCTTATAACTGGACAACAATCGGTGAATTGGAAGACCTCCAAAATGCAACCCTAAAAGATGTAAGGGATTTCTATGAAAAATGGTATGGTCCCAACAATGCAACCATGGTTATTGCTGGGGACATTAAAAAATCAGAAGTTAAAAAACTGGTCCAAAAATATTTCGGCGAAATAAAACCAGGTCCGGACAATGGAAATCCTACTCCCTTACTTGTGAAACTATCGGAAACTAAAAAAGTATATCATGAAGATAATTTCGCCCGTTCTCCCCGGTTAACCATGGCATTCCCAACCGTGGATCAAAACCATTTTGATGCATCTGCTTTGGAATTATTAAGTCAATTGCTAAGCGACGGGAAAAAAGCACCCCTTTATAAAGTTATTGTAGAAGAAAAGAAACTGGCACCCAGTTTGTTCTCTTATAGTGGAACCCAGGAAATAGCCGGCACATTTAATGTGATTGTAACGGCTTTCCCAACCACCAATCTTACCGATGTTGAATCTGCCGTCCACGAAGCATTTGGCCGGTTTGAAACCGAAGGGTTTACCACAGATGACTTGGCGCGCTTGAAAGCCAAATATGAGACGGGATTCTACCAGGGGATTTCTTCTGTTTTAGGTAAAGGATTTCAACTGGCTTATTATAACGAATATTTTGGTTCACCCGATGCCATCGCCACAGAGCTGCAAAAAGTTCTGGATGTGAATATGAATGATGTAAAACGGGTATATGAAAAATATATCAAGGGTCAGAATTATGTCATGACCAGCTTTGTTCCAAAAGGAAAAGGGGATCTTGTGGCTGACGGGTCTGTCCTCTTTCCAGTTCAGGAAGAACAAATTGTTGAAAATGTGGTCAAAGAGGCGGGATATTTTCAAATGAATGTGGAGAATATTCCTTCAACTTTTGATCGTTCAATTCAACCGGTAGATGGCCCACAACCACGGCTGAACCTACCCAAAATATGGAAACATGATTATACTAAAGGGATTGCCCTTTACGGCGCCAAACTCGATGAATTACCCTTGATCAATTTCGGAATCGAAATTAAAGGCGGTATGCTTTTGGACGACCCAAATAAAATAGGTGTAGCAAATCTCATCACGGATATGATGATGGAAGGGACTACCAACAAAACGCCCATCGAACTTGAAGAAGCCATTGACGCATTGGGCTCTTCTATTAGAATGTTTACCGACAAGCAATCCATTAGCGTCGAAGTTACCACACTCAAACGGAATTTTGATGCCACCCTATCTTTGGTAGAAGAAATACTTTTTGAACCTCGCTGGGATGAAACAGAATTTGATCGCATTAAAAGAGAAACAGCCGAATCTATTAAACGTCGTGCCGCTGTTCCCTCTTCCATTGCTTCCAATGTATATAATAAACTCATCTACAAAGACCATATCCTTGCCAATACGTCTGTCGGTTCCGTTGCATCTGTAGAATCAATTGTTTTGGATGATTTAAAAGACTTCTATAACAGCAACTTTTCGGCTGACTTGGCCACCATCAGCATTGTGGGAGATGTTACCCGTAGTGGCGCCGTTAAGGCATTTAAAGGTATTGTAGAAAAGTGGAACGTTAATGAGGTGTCCTTTCCTGAATACGATTTGCCCAAACCAGAACAACAAGCGAAGGTATATTTCGTGGATGTCCCCGGTGCAAAACAATCTGAAATTCGAATTGGTTACCTTGGTTTGGCCCGAACAGATCCGGATTACTACCCTGCCACCATGATGAATATGAAATTAGGGGGAAACTTCAGCGGTGATGTCAATATGGTTCTCCGCGAGGAAAAAGGATATACCTATGGTGCCCGGACTGGGTTTAGCGGCTCCAATTTCCCCGGGAAATTCACTGCTTCCTCGGGAGTTAGATCCAATACAACTGAAGAATCCGTCAATATATTTAAGGAATTATTAACAGCCTATCGCAATCCTATTGCATCAGACGATTTGGATTTCACTAAAAATGTCCTTCTCAAATCTAATGCAAGACGGTTCGAAACGCTTGGAGCACTTCGGGGAATGATTAGTAATATAGCCACCTATGGATTTCCTTTTGACTATATCAAAGATCAAGAAGAAACGGTTCGAAATATGTCAGTTGAAGATCACAATGCATTGGCAAAGAAATTGATTCGACCGGATGAAATGATCTATCTCGTTGTGGGGGATGCAGCTACCCAATTGGAAGGGATGAAATCTTTAGGATTTGGAGATCCCATTTTATTGGATGCGGATGGCAATCCGGTTAAGTAAAGCCCCTGTCAACATATAAATAAAAAACCCTCCGGTTAATTCGGAGGGTTTTTTATAACTTCAACAATGCTGTTTTTAATTTCATTAAACGACTGGACGCTTTTCGGAATAATTATTACCGGAATCATTCTTGTACTCGGTATGGCAGAATTCATCCGACATTATATAAAATGGGCGCCTGAATCCACACGACAATTTGTCCATATTTTTATTGGTCTTATCGTAGCCTCCGGTCCATTAATATTTAAAGCGAATGTTCAACTCATTACTCTATCTATCTTGTTCATAGTCATTAATATGATTTTATTAATGTCGGGTAAAGTAAAAAGCATGCACGCGACAGAGCGCAAGAGTTATGGAACTGTGTATTTTCCAATGGCCGTATTGATAATGTCATATTTTTGGTGGGATAAACCAATTTCTTTTATTTTAGCCATTATCGTTTTGACCATTGCAGACCCCACCGCAGCGTTTATTGGAAAAAATGGCCGAACCACATTTATTCCCTGGCGGGATAAAAAATCTCGCCGTGGATCTTTGGCCATGTTTGGAACAACCATTTTGATCATCATGCTTGGCACCGATATCCTTGCCAGGGTCTATCATGCAGCCTTTCTAATACCGCTCCCTGTTTTAATCGGATTAAGCATATTCACCGCATTCTCTGCTGCATTAGCCGAATCAATCAGTTTTCGCGGTTCAGACAACCTATCGACGCCACTTATTACTTTTTTGTCCTATGAGATTTTTCTGATTAACTATACCCATGGAACTCTGCCCCAACTCTTAGTATGGACTGTCATTTCAATCGGTATCTTTTCCTTGGCATGGAAACAAAAATCATTATCCACAAGCGGTGCGATTAGTGGATTCTTAATGGGAATTATTATTTTTGGCGCTGGTGGTTGGCCCTGGATCATCCCCCTCGTATTTTTCTTTATTTCGGCCTCCGTTTTATCTCACCTTCACCACAAACCTTATTCTCATCGGAATATACTCCAAATACTGGCTAACGGAGGAGTCGGCACCATTTTCGCTATCATTTATTTTTTCACCAATTTTCCACCAGCCATCGTTTTATATCTTGGGGCTATCGGTGCCGCCACAGCGGATACATGGGCAACCGAAATTGGGTTTTATTCAAAATCTCAACCCAGACTTGTTCTATCGAAAATAATCGTGGCACGTGGTGTTTCTGGCGGTGTCACATTTCTGGGTATTTTGGGATCGGCTATGGGAGCATTGATTATCGGAATTCTGGGTGAAGAGATATTGCATTTAAACGACCTGCTCCTCCCTCTCACAATCGGTGGCCTCACCGGATCATTCGTTGATTCAATATTAGGGCGTTTTGTCCAAGCACAGTTCAAATGCAGCCAATGCGGCAGCCAAACTGAGGATCGATACCATTGCGATCATAAAACAAAGCTGATATTTGGATCAAAGTGGATTGGGAACGACATGGTTAATTTCATCAATACGATAGTGGGCGCATTTGTAGCTTATTTCTTTTGGATGAATTATGGGTAAAAGTATATGTTTTAAATCTTCTATTAAAAATATAAAAAAACCCATCCCGATAATCGAGATGGGTTTTTTTATAGAAATGTCGGTAGCGTTTAAATAACTTTATAAACGATTAAACCAACCATGACGATAAGTGCGGTAAAAATCATGGAAACACCCATGTTTCCTTTTTTGATTTCTTCCCATTCGTCAATATCAGTTGAAAGCCAATCGAAAACTTTCAATGAAATACCAACGCCCAGGCCAAAACCGATAGCCGCTGTGATCGCCCATAATAAAGAACGACCGTATTGTGCGAACATGCCGCCCCAACTGGTAGGATCTAACATTCTTCCTCCTTGTTACAGTGTTTGAATTGAATTTTTTATCAGACGCATAAATCCTGCTGAATCAATTTTACCATCCGTCAATTGACGGATTTGACCTGCAGTTGCCTTTGCCGTGATAATTGTATTTTGCCTGGATATCGGGATGGTTACCGTTACGTCTGTATCCTCCGGAACAATGGCTGTGTATCCGGGTTTTTTCTTAGCAAATTTTTCTTGATGGTTCATGGCTTGCCCAACGGCAATAAATCCAACCAGCATGACCATTTCAAAATTATTTCGAAGGCTTTCCATTTCAATGGAAAAACTATATGAACCATTCTTATTCTTCGTAAGGGACATTTTCTTTTCATCAACCGTGACCCTGTAATATTTACAGGTATTTGTTACTTTTCGATAAAAGCCATAGTTTGCAAAAGTAAATTGCGAACTCATCACTAAAACAATGAATACTAAGAAAATTCTTTTTATAGTCATTTATTTACCATTTCTTAACGTTTAACAAGCGCGAGTCTACAGGACGGAGTGTTCTTGAGTCAAGTCTTAAATACAACTTCCCCATTTTTCATGACATATCGAATTGGGTGATTTGAGACATAATATGGTATATCCAGCAAACTACTTATACCCCAAACAATCAAGTCAGCAGATTTTCCCACCTCAATCGACCCAATTTTGTCCTCCAATTCAAGTGCCTTTGCACTATAATATGTCACAGCTTTAAAGGATTCTTCTACGGTCATTCCCAAATGCATACAAGCCAACGTCATGATAAATGGCATGGATTGAATATGACAACTCCCTGGATTAAAATCAGTCGCAAGCGAGAGGGTAATCCCTGAATTGATAAGTTCTCTCGCCGGCGCATAGGTGGATTTTCCGAGGAAAAACGTGGTCCCAGGAAGCAAGGTAGCAATCACATCATTCTCCACTAAAGCGTTAATACCGTCTGCGCTAACAGCCATAAGGTGATCTGCCGAAATCGCACCTACTTCCCCTGCCAATTCCGCAGCGCCAGAGTTCATAAATTCATCTGCATGGAGACGCGGTTTTAATCCGTATTTTTTTCCTGTTTCTAATATGCGTTTGGATTGCGCTACCGTGAAGTAACCCTCTTCACAAAATACATCATTAAACACAGCAATGCCCTGCGCCTTAACGGCAGGAAGCATTTCATCACAAATGAGATCTACAAAACCATCATGATCATCAGCAAATTCCGGTGGAAAGGCGTGGCCCCCCATAAATGTGGGTATCAAATCTATTGCATGGCTTTTATGGACTTTGTGTATAACAGATAAAGATTTTAATTCAGACTCAGTGTCAAGGCCATACCCGGACTTTGCTTCAATGGTCGTTGTGCCACTCGCAATAAATCGATCCATTCGTTGAGAGACCTTATCGATTAATTCATCCTCAGACGCATTTCGTACCCCTTCTACACTGGAAACAATGCCACCGCCCTTTTCCGCAATTTTTTCGTAGGTGGCGCCGGCCAAACGCATGGCATATTCTTCATCACGATTATCTAAAAATACAGGGTGGGTGTGGGAATCTACAAATCCGCATGTCACCATTTTTCCACCGCAGTCAATTGAATTCCCTGATTCTCCTTCACTAATAGCAATGATCTTTCCATTTTCGATTAGGATTGATGTATCCTTGATATATTGAACACCATCAGCGTTGGCGGTCACCAAACACCCTATATTCTTAAGGATTATTGATTTTGTATTGCTGATTTTTGATTGCTGATTATCCAATCCCCATCTCCCATTTTCCATCAACCATCATACATTATCCTTTTTCCATCATAGGAATATCTACATCCCAATCTTTTGCATTTTGAATCGCATCTTCATATCCCGCGTCCGCATGACGTAAAATCCCCATGCCCGGATCATTGGTTAACACCGCTTTTACCCGTTTTTCCATTTCTGGTGTACCGTCCACACAAATGACCTGTCCTGCATGAATAGCGAGACCCATTCCCACACCGCCACCATGATGTATTGACACCCAGGTAGTTCCACTGGCTGTACTGGTGAGGGCATTGAGCAAGGGCCAATCCGCTACCGCATCAGATCCATCTTTCATGGCTTCTGTCTCCCGATAAGGTGATGCCACCGAACCACAATCAAGATGATCTCGACCAATGACAATAGGCGCCGATAATTCACCATTGGCCACCATTTGATTCAACGCCACACCAAACTTGGCTCGTTGGGTATAATCCAGCCAACAAATGCGCGATGGTAATCCTTGAAACTGTACTTGTTCTTTCGCCAAATTAATCCATCGAGATAGTGTTTCATCTTCTGGAAACATATCTAATAATTTTTCATCGGTCTTATAAATATCTTCAGGATCTCCCGACAGGGCGACCCATCGAAATGGCCCCTTACCTTCACAGAATAAATTTCGGATATAGGCAGGCACAAATCCCGGAAAGTCAAACGCATTTTCTACACCTGCTTTTTTAGCTTGGCCTCGAAGGTTATTTCCATAGTCAAAAGCAATGGCCCCTTGCGCTTTCAAATCCAACATGCCCTGACAATGTTCTGCCATGGCACGGTAACTTTCTTTTATATATGTGTCCGGGTTAGTTTTCCGCAATGCAAGTGCTGCTTCATAAGTCATGCCGTTGGGCACATATCCATCTAATTCATCATGGGCGGATGTTTGATCCGTAATTATATCCGGCACAATACCCGATTTCGCCATTTGAGGCACAATATCCGCCGCATTCCCTTGAAGCCCAATGGACAATGGCTTACCCTTTTTCTGTGCGTCACGAGCCATAGAAAGAGCGTCATCCATGGAATCAGTAGCCATATTGAGGTATTTCGTCTCCAAACGACGTTGGATTCGAAATGGATCAATTTCAATACAAATAGTCACACCATTATTCATTGTGACGGAAAGTGGCTGTGCGCCTCCCATGCCGCCGAGACCGGCAGTCACCACTAGCTTCCCAGTTAGATCAGCATTATAATGTTGCTTTGCTGCCGCAGCAAATGTTTCGTAGGTCCCCTGCAAAATCCCCTGAGTACCAATATATATCCAAGAACCGGCAGTCATTTGACCGTACATCATAAGTCCCAGTTTATCTAATTCATTAAAATGTTCCCAGGTGGCCCAATCAGGGACAAGATTGGAATTGGCGATGAGTACCCGAGGCGACCAAGTATGTGTTTTGAGTACTCCCACCGGTTTTCCTGATTGTACCAGCAATGTTTCATCTTCATTCATCCGTTTCAGCGTATTGAGAATCGCATCATAACATTCCCAATTTCGCGCCGCTTTTCCTTTTCCCCCATATACAACAAGTTCATCTGGATTTTCTGCCACGTCCGGGTCCAAGTTGTTTTGAATCATCCGATATGGTGCTTCTATCTGCCAATTTTTACAGGTGAGTTTGTTACCCCGTGGTGCATGGATGATCCGTTTTGACATGTAATTAGTCCTTTTCTTTCCTAAAATTACTGCAGGAAATTTAAACAATGCCTGACATACTCCATAACCTTACAATACAATCGTCTGCAGAAAATGTATATGATGCAATTACTACCCCAAAAGGTTTGGATGCATGGTGGACAAAATCGTCTTCCGGCCATCCTGAATTTGGTGCTGAATATCAACTTTGTTTCAGTAATTATTATGACTGGAGCGCAATTGTTCTGGAAAATGATGAAAATACCAGATTTGCGTTGGAAGTCACCGTTGTAGATAAAGACTGGACCGGGACCAAAATCAAATTCTTTTTAACCCATACAGGCTATTCTACCGACTTAAGTTTCATACATACAGGATGGAAAGAGACCAATGACCATTTTCGAGTTTCCTCCAATTGCTGGGCCAAGTATCTAAGATTATTGAAAAAGTTTATTGAAGAAGAAGTTGTTGTTCACTATGACGAAAGGAAAAATATATAAAACTTTGTGTAGTTAACTTATTGACGTGAAACCGATTAAAGGTAAAGTATTTGATGCAAAACAGTTTATCGCAAAAAAAACAAAAGGTCGGAAAGTTTTCCTAAAATATGATGCCATTGAATTTGACAATAATAAAAATCGTCTTTGTTATTTATATCTAAAAAGTAAAACTTTCATTAACACTCATCTCATTAAAATTCGATTGGCCAAAACCGACAATAGTTTTGACTATAAAAAATATAAACGGTTTTTGAAGTATGAAGAATCTTCCGTTTAATTTCAATGAAGGATCAATTTTCTATCCCCGTGGGTACAACACCTTTTTTATTGACTTAAAGTATCGAGGGTTCTGAACCATTACATTATAAGAAAAAAATGAAATTCCTTTAAATCGGGTAACCCGGGTATATTTTACTTTATCCACCACTTGCCGTGCCGACTGATTATATGTGGCAATTCCCATAACAATTTTCTTCCGATATTTGGTGGGCAGATTATCATACATAATATCAATATTGGCGGCGAAATCCTTTAAATTTTTTGCATAATTCATCACAACTGCCTTATCCAAATATCCCGCAGCTAACCATACATCCCATTCCTGATAATAACGCTCCCTTGCTTGGTACAGATTCGGTTTCACTGCTGCAGATAATATCAAATTCGGGCGAATAACATCAATGAGGCTTTTGGTCTCACGAACCAATTCTGTAATAGCCTTTCTCCGGGAATCACTCCATTGTCCCGCTTTAACTACTGTCATAGGATCTGGTGCCGAAGTGGATAGTTGGAGCACTTTCAATCCATTCTCTTTTCGATATTGCGCGATGGCACCGGAATTTTGTCCATATTCAGAATCATGATACCGAATATAATCCAGATGAAGACCATCCAGTTCATAATTCTCAATTAATTCTTTAAATACAGAAATTAAATATGGATTAACCCTGGGATGATTCGGTGATAAATAAAGTCCTTCATTCCCGTTTTTACCCCCATTGAGCTTTTTTAATTCATGGGAAATATTGATTTCACCTTTTTTATTCTGATCCAACCATTCCATGTTTGTATATAATAAATGGTTTTTTTGAACCGGTTTAATACGAGATGACCAGAGTAAATACGTATTCATCCAGGCATGGACTTTAATTCCGTTTTCTTTTGCCTTGGGAATTAAGTAGGCTAAAGGATCAAAGGATATGTTCTGAATAAGGTGAGATTTAGGAACGAATTCTGATGTGTAATACGCATCGCCTCGACCTCGGACTTGTACCAATATATGGTTAAATCGATTTAACGTAGCAAACTGAATCATTTGATCGATACTTACTTGATTGGTGAGTGTGTTGCGAACCACCCATAAATACCGATCTTCGAATTCGCCCCGTTCCGGAATGGAGCCCAAGAGTATAGAAAATAGAAGGGCAACGGAAACCGTTGCCCTTCTATGGATATTTTTGATTGATTGAATCAATATATCTCTATTCAGATGCTTCTACCGCTTCTGTAGAATCTACGCTCTTGTAGTCAACCAATTCGATGAGTGAAACAGATGCACGGTCATTATCCCGGAATCCAAGTTTAATAATACGTGTATATCCACCATTCCGTTCCGCATAAACGGGGGCTATCTCATGAACCAAAGTATGGACGACATTTTTCCATGGTAATTTTCTGCTAATTTGACGAATAGAATTCAAATCACCTTTTTTGGCCTTAGTAATGAGTGGCTCAATATAAGTACGCAATTCTTTCGCTCGAGAATCCGTGGTTTTGATTCGCTTATGCTCAATTAAATTTGCAGCTAAATTTTTTAGCATCGCCCTCCGATGGGAAGGGTTTACGCCAAGTTTCCTGCCTTTTTTCTGGTGCCTCATGGTTAAACTAAACTTCCAATTTTAGATATTTATCTACGTCCATACCGAAACTGATATCCATTTCATCTAGTTTTTCAACAAGCTCAGTCAGTGATTTACGGCCAAAGTTCTTGTACTTCAGCATGGCGCTTTCTTCTTTACTTACTAATTCATAAATGTATTTAATTCCGGCCGCCTGCAGACAGTTATGACTCCGAACGGATAATTCCATTTCATCAATTGTCAGGTTCAGGAGATTTCGGATCTTTATTACTTCTTCACTGATTTGCTCTGTTACTTCAAGCACTTCAGGCTTTGCGATTGCTTCAACCAGACGAAGGTGGTCCATTAGAACACTGGCAGAATAACTAATGGCATCCTGGGGTGTAATAGATCCATCCGTTTCCACTTCGATACTTAAGATCTCGATAGGGTCTTTCGCACCGGGAACCGGCTGCACATTATAAGTCACTTTTGTCACCGGATTAAAAATACTATCAATGGCCAAGGTGCCAATCGGTGCATTCGGTAATTCATTGTCCTCGGAAGACACATATCCTTTACCAACGCCAATACGAAGTTCCATGTTTATGGATCCTTTTGCATTAATTTCAGTGATATAATGGTCCAGATTCAAGATCTCAAACTGATCGGTAACATCCTGAATATCCTTTGCAGAAAAAACCCGGTTCCCCTTCAAGGATATTTTTACGATATCCACGTCAGAGTCTGATAATTTAAACCGTACACCTTTCAGGTTTTGGATAATATCAGTCATATCATCTTTCACACCGGAAATGGTTGAAAATTCATGTAAAACATTTTCGACCTTTACATTGGTAATCGCCGCACCTGGAATACTGGTGAGCAATACGCGCCTGAGCGCATTTCCAACGGTAACCCCATAGCCTCTTTCCAAAGGCTGAATGATAAATTTACCATAGGTTTCAGTCAGAGAATTATTATCCGTCTTTATTTTTAATTTGTATTCTTTTGCCATAATAGTTTTATACCTTGTTGTTTACTTTGAGTAAAGTTCGACTACTAATTGTTCATTGACTGTTAGCGCCATTTCATCTCTTTCCGGAACCGCTAAAAATGTACCTGTCATTTTTGCTTTGTCCAGTTCTAACCATGGTAATCCGATATCACCTTTAATCCGTTTCATTGCATCCATAATGATTTCCATTCTTTTGGAATGTTCACGAACCTGAATAACATCACCTGGTTTCACTGTGGCCGAAGGATAATTACATTTTCTGTTATTCAATAAAAAGTGCGCATGGCTTACCATTTGCCGTGCCTGAGATCTTGTAGATGCCAAACCAAGACGATACACTACATTATCTAATCGGCATTCCAGCAATTGCAGCAGATTGATTCCCGTTTCTCCAGTCATCTTTTCTGCTTTGTGAAAATAATTTCTGAATTGACGTTCCAATACGCCGTACATGGCTTTTATTTTTTGTTTTTCCCTTAATTGAACGCCATAATTAGATAAACGCCGTCGACGGGTAGGGCCATGTTGTCCCGGTGTATAAGGTTTTTTGTTTAGCAGTCTGTCGTATTTGGGGTTTCCAAAAATGTTTTCCCCGAATTTGCGAACGAGCTTGCCTTTTGGTACGCTTGATTTTGCCATTAAACTCTCTTTTTAAACACGTCTTCTTTTGGGTGGGCGACAACCATTATGGGGCAAAGGAGTAACGTCGCGGATGGATGTAATCTCCAACCCTGCAACGGCCAATGCTCTAATGGCTGATTCACGACCGGAGCCCGGCCCTTTAATTTTTACTTCTATGGTTTTCATTCCCATAGATATTGCTTCATTTCCAACTTTTTCTGCAGCCATTGTAGCTGCAAATGCTGTACTCTTCCTTGATCCTTTAAAACCACTTGTCCCAGCGGTGGACCATGTCACTACATTCCCAAATTTATCTGTCAACGTAATATGGGTGTTGTTAAAAGTTGCCTTAATGTGGGCAATGCCCGCCGCGTCGACGGATTTTTTCTTTTTTTTCTTCTTTATTTCTTTGATTGGCTTAGCCATTATTATTATACCTCTTTACTTCCAAGTCCGATAGTCCGACGTTTTCCTTTACGGGTTCTTGAATTCGTTTTGGTTCGTTGACCGTTCACCGGCAATCCGCGACGATGCCGTAATCCCTGGTAACATCCAATATCTCTCTTACGTTTGATATTCATTGAAACAAAAGTTCGTTGTTCACCTTCTACTTTAATTTCTAATGTCGAGATTGCATCGCGAACAGATGCCACTTCACTATCTGATAAATCTTTTACCCTCTTGTCCTTATTAATTTTTGCATGATCGCAAATCTCATTCGCAAGTGTTAAACCAATACCATGGATATAACATAGTGAAAAAGGAACTTTTTTATCGCGGGGAATATCTATACCTGCTATACGCGCCACTAAATACTCCTATCCTTGTCTTTGTTTGTGTTTTGGATTTGAGCAAATAACTAATACCACACCTTTACGGCGGATGATTTTACATTTATCACAAATCTTTTTTACTGAAGATCTAACTTTCATGATTTCCTACTTATTTCGATACGTGATTCGACCCCGGGATAAATCATAGGGTGAAATCTCTAATTTTACCACGTCCCCTGGCAATATTTTAATAAAATGCATGCGCATTTTCCCACTAACGTGTGCCAAAACTTCATGTGTACTGTCGCCAATGTCTACCTCCACTCGGAACAAGGCATTGGGGAGTGTTTCTTTAATAATTCCTTCAACCTGAATACTTTGCTCTTTAGCCACGGGCGGCAACTCCTTGACTCAAAATAATAGGGCCATTCTTTGTGATGGCAATTGTATGCTCAAAATGGGCAGAATCCTCACCATCAAGCGTCCGGATAGTCCACCCGTCCGTATCTGTTTTTACTTCTTTTACACCTTGATTAATCATGGGCTCGATTGCAATACACATTCCCTCACGCAATTTATACCCCTGTTTCGGCTCACCATAATTTGGGATTTGTGGTTCTTCATGAAGTTTGGTACCAATACCGTGTCCCACCAATTCACGAACCACTGAATAACCAAAAGCTTCCACGTAAGTTTGAATGGCAAAACCAATATCGGAAACATAATTACCTGGAAATGCCTGCGCAATGCCCTTCATCAAAGATTCTTGTGTAGTATCCATTAATTTTCTTTTATCTTTCGAAATTTTTCCTACGGCAAATGTTTTTGCATGGTCCCCATAATATCCTTCTTTTTCAGCACCACAGTCTATCCCCACAATCTGCCCTTCTTCCAAAAGTCGATTCGTCGGTATACCATGAACCACTTCATCATTCACCGATATACATAATGTTGCAGGAAAACCCATATAACCCTTAAATGCAGGCCGCGCGCCTTGCGATCGAATAAACGATTCGGCTTTTGAGTCAATATCTATAAGATTTGCACCCGGTTTAATGTCATCACTGATAAAGTCTAATGTATCTGCAACAATCTGGCAACTGGAAGTAATCTGGTCAATTTCACGTTGGGTTCGAATATGAACCATTTACATCCGCCTCCGGCCACGAATTTTTCCCTTACTCAAAAATCCATCATAATGGCGACTCATAAGATGGGATTCAACCTGCTGCAATGTATCCAACGCAACGCCTACTATAATGAGCAGACTTGTACCACCAAAAAATGAAGCTAAATCGTAACTCACATCCATGGCTTGCATAAGTATATAGGGGAAAATGGCCACCAATGCCAGTGCAAAGGATCCGGGTAACGTCACCCGTGATAAAATGTTGTCAATATATTCGGCTGTTTTTTTCCCAGGTCTAATACCCGGTATAAAACCACCATGCTGTTTCATCTGCTGAGATACCTGATTTGGATCAAAAGCAATTGCAGTGTAAAAATATGTGAAAAATACAATCATTATGCCAAAGACAAACCAGTAGAATGGGTGGTCAAATGAAAACCATTTTAGAACACCCTGCATGAATTCATTTTCACTGAAAAACGTAGCAATAGTACTAGGGATAAACATGATAGATTGTGCAAAGATAATGGGCATAACACCAGCAGTATTCACTTTAAGCGGGATATGTGTGGATTGTCCACCATAAACTTTTCGTCCAACGACCCGCTTGGCATAGGAAACTGGGATCTTTCGTGTCCCTTGCGTTAAGAGAACTACAAAAGCAATCACGGCAAACATAATACCCAGTAATATAATTTCGCTCAGAATTCCCCGAACACCTTCACTGATTAATGTTATTTCGCTCACAATTACATTTGGA
>JAPYOT010000019.1:16063-25519 GCA_029938045.1 Fidelibacterota bacterium
AATTCCCCGAACACCTTCACTGATTAATGTTATTTCGCTCACAATTACATTTGGAATTCTGGATATGATTCCCACCATAATAATTAAGGAAATTCCATTTCCAATTCCCCGTTCAGTAATCCGTTCACCCAACCACATGAGTAAAATTGTCCCCGTAATTAAACTCACCATACCGGTAAATATAAACCCAAAACCCGGGTTTATCACAACAGACTGCCCACCGGCAGACATGGATGGTAAAAAGACAGCCACAATACCGTAGGCCTGCATGGCTGAGATTAAAACAGTTAAATACCGGGTGACTTGCGTAATTTTTTTCCGACCTGCTTCACCTTCTTTTTGCAACCGTTGAAAATAGGGAACTACCGTACTCATTAGCTGGATTATAATCGAAGCTGAAATATAAGGCATGATCCCAAGTGCAAATAAGGTGGCTTTTTCGAAGGCACCACCTGCAAACAAGTTGTACAATCCAAAAAGTGTATTTTGTAACCCTTCGAAAGCGACAGCTAAAACATCACCATTTATTCCAGGAATTGGAATATGAGCACCCAGACGAACAGCAACCAAAATGCCCAACGTAAACAAAATTCGTCTACGAAGTTCAGGGATGGCAAATATATTTTTAAATTTGTCGATCACTGTTCCGTTACCGATCCACCTGCTTTTTCGATTTTTTCTTTTGCTGACGCACTGAAAGCGTTCGCAGATACATTCACCTTCTTAGTCAAATTTCCGTCACCCAAAACCTTTATAGGACGAAGAGCATATTTTACCAGACCATTTTCCATCATGATATTTGGATCAATCGTTTCCACATCTAATTTTTCTAAATCGGCTACATTAATGAGTTGAAATTCTTTTTTGAAAATATAATTAGAGAAACCACGTTTCGGCAACCGACGATATAAGGGCATCTGCCCACCTTCGAACCAAGGACGATGTTTCGATCCGGAGCGAGAATGATATCCATTTTCCCCACGGCCCGCATCTTTTCCCCATCCTGATCCTTGTCCACGCCCCACACGTTTTTTACTATGAGTCGCACCCTTTGATGGTTTTAAAGCTCCAAGTTTCATTTTTATTCCTCAACCTTCACAAGATAATTGACACGATTAATCATTCCCCTAAGTACAGGAGAGTCAACCTGCTCTACCGTTTGATGCATTTTACGTAATCCCAACGCCTTTAGCGTTGCTTTCGCTTTTTTCTTGTACCCAATAGCACTTTTTATTTGTGTAATTTTTAATGTATTTACTTTGGCCATGATTAATTAAACACTTCCTTAATCGTCAAACCCCGCTTATTAGCTACAGATACCGCATCTTGTAAATCCATCAATGCCTGCATAGTCGCTTTGGTTAAATTTGTGGGATTATTTGATCCAAATCGTTTGGTCAAAATATTATGAATGCCCACCTGTTCCATGACAGATCGAACAGCTGCGCCGGCAATAATTCCGGTACCTGGCGCTGCGGGTTTCAACATCACCTTGCTGGCACCAAAACGGGATATAATTTTGTGAGGAATGGTACCATTGATCACTGGTATCTTTACAATATTTTGCTTCGCATTTTCTTTGGCTTTGTTAATGGCCGACATGACTTCACCGGCTTTTCCTTGACCGATGCCAACATGGCCTTTTCCATCACCGACGACAACTAAAGCGCCAAAACGGAAATTTCTTCCTCGGGAAGTCACCTTCGATACACGAGAAATTCGAATGACTTCTTCTTCTTTAAGATCTAATTCTGCAGGATTAATCATAATTCTCTATTCTTTAAAATTTTAAACCGGCATCTCTCGCAGCTTCAGCAACTGCTTTCACGCGGCCTTGATAAGGATACCCATTTCTATCAAATACAACTTTACTCACTTTATTTTTAACAGCCAGTTTTCCAATTGTAGTTCCAACGATGGTGCTGATTGCTTTTTTAGAATCTGCTTTTGCAACTTCCTTTTCAATCGTTTTATCTAAAGAGGAAGCTGAAGCAAGTGTTGCACCGCTCAAATCATCAATAACTTGGGCGCTGATATGTTTATTGGAACGATAAACAACCAAACGCGGTCTTTCAGGATGACCGTAATTATCCCGTTTACTCCGATTACGTCTGCGCTGATTACGCATTTCTGTTGCTGATAATTTTCTCATTCTGATCCACCGCCAACTGTTTTACCTTGTTTTGATCGTACATATTCGTCTTTATATCGAATCCCTTTACCCTTGTATGGCTCAGGTTTGCGAAAAGATCTAATCTTTGCAGCCACTTCACCCACTAATTGTTTATTGATTCCCGATACATTGACTTCAGTACGATTGGTTTTTATCTCAACACCAATAGGTGGTTCAAAATATATATCATGAGAAAACCCAAGTTTTAGCACGAGGAATCTTCCCTCCATATTTGCCTGATAGCCCACGCCTCTAATTTCTAAATCTTTTGAATACCCCTCGGAAACGCCCTGTATTCCATTGGCAATTAACTGACGAGTGGTTCCATGGAGAGATCGATGTGTTCTAGAATCCGATGGACGCTCCACGAGAATTGTACCATTATCCTGTGTCACTGACATATCGCCGTGAAAAGGTACATCCAATGTACCTTTTGGGCCTTTTATGCCAACCATACCCGCATTCACATTCACAATGACATCTTTTGGAACTTCTATAATTTTACTACCAATTCTTGACATATTATTTTACCAAACGTTGCATAATATTTCGCCGCCAACACCCAATCGTTTGGCCGCTTTATTTGAAATAACACCTCGTGATGTGGAAAGAATTGATATTCCTAACCCATCCAGAACACGGGGAATATCATTACGGCCAACATATAGTCGTCGTCCAGGTGTACTCACCCGTTCAATACATGTGATGACTGCTTTTCCATGATGATCATATTTTAAGAAAACGCGTATAGAAGATTTCACACCATTATTGATAAACATGAAATCTTCAATATATTTTTCTTCTTTTAAAACAAATGCTATTCGTTTTTTCAGATTAGAGGACGGGATATCTACAAATCGCTTATCCACAGCCATCGCATTCCGAATACGTGTGAGCATATCTGCAATTGGATCGGTCATTGCCATACTATTATTCTCCTACCAACTAGCTTTCGTGACACCAGGAATTTCACCTTTTAATGCCATTTCTCTAAAACAGATACGGCAAAGTCCAAATTTTCTCAGAAACCCATCAGGACGACCACAGTTGAAACAGCGGTTATATCCGCGTGTACTAAATTTTGGTTTTCTCTTTGCCTTAATTATTAATGATTTTCTTGCCATTAAGCGGCCTCATTTATTTCGTCTTGTTTCACCGGTTTATCCCGTAAAGGAAGACCCATTAATTTTAACAAATGATATGATTCTTCATCTGACCCAGCCGTGGTTATAAATGAAATATCCATACCACGGATACTATCAATTCTATCATAATTAATTTCGGTGAAAATAATTTGTTCTTTCACACCAAATGAATAATTACCGCTGCCATCAAATGACTTAAATGATAATCCCCTAAAATCACGGGTTCGAGGAAGTGCAATACTAATCAATCTTTCCATAAAATCGTACATCCTGTTACCGCGGAGTGTAACCTTACACCCTACGGGAAAACCTTTTCTAATTTTAAAATTTGAAATATCTTTCCGAGATTTAGTCACGACCGGCTTTTGGCAGGATATAAGGGTTAATTCCTGGACGGCACTTTCCAGTTTTTTGGGATTATCCTTAGCATCACCAATTCCCATATTAATGGATATGTGGCTAACCTTTGGTACTTCCATCACATTTTTATAACTGAAATATTCCATCATCCCCATTACAACTGTATCTTTGTAACGCTTATGTAAATTTGAAACATATTTTGTGTACTTTTTATCAGCCATAATTCTTAACCAATCTCTTCACCCGTTCTTTTTGATATTCTAACTTTTGATCCATCTTCTAATTTTTTATATCCTATTCGGGTTGGCTTACCTCCTTGGACAACCATCACATTAGAAATATGCAAGGCTCCCTCCCTTTCTACGATGCCACCTTGAGGGTTATCTTGAGATGGGCGCGTATGACGCTTTATCAAGTTTACACCTTCAATAATGATACGTTCTTTTTTCGGGAAAACATGAAGCACTTTTCCTTCCTCACCTCTATTATTACCACTAATGACACGAACAGACATCCCTTTTTTGACATTCATTATAAAACCTCCGGTGCCATGGATACAATTTTCATATAACCACTATCACGAAGTTCACGAGCAACCGGACCTAACACACGGGTACCCAGAGGTTCTCCGGCGGCTGTAAGTAATACTGCCGCATTGTCATCAAACCGGATATAGGAGCCATCGGATCTTCGTACTTCTTTCGTAGTGCGCACTACGACAGCACGGGATATATCACCTTTTTTAACCATTCCACCTGGAATAGCTTGTTTCACCGTCACAACGACAATGTCTCCAACCGAAGCATAACGGCGTCGACTGCCTCCCAATACTTTGAAGCATAATACTTCTCTTGCGCCAGAATTGTCTGCGACTTTAAGTCTTGTTTCCTGTTGAATCACTTCATTTATCCAATTTTAACAGATTCACGAATTATTTCTTTCACACGCCAACGTTTTCTTTTACTCATCGGCCGCATCGAGCTAATTTCCACAATATCGCCAACCTTTGGTTTGACTGATTCTACATGGGCGAAATATTTTTTAAATCTTTTCACAAATTTTTGATAAACAGGATGGGGAATTTTACGCATAACCTGAACAACGACAGTTTTATCCATCTTATCACTCACAACTTCCCCCACTAACGATTGTCTTTTTCTATCAGCCAAGATTAATCCTCATTCTTTCCGCCACGAAGGCCAAGACTAAATTCTTTTTTTACCGTTTTTAATTGCGCGATTTCCTTTTTCAAATGTGAAATCCGGATCGGATTTTCAAGCTGTTGCAGTGCCTTTTGGAATTGCAAATTTTGCAAATCTTCTAAATTATCATGAAGTTTTGCATCTATATCCGTCATAGATAAATCGTTTAATTCTTGTCTTTTCATTATACTTCTCGCCTGCCAACTATTTTTGTTTTAATTGGCAATTTATGTGATGCGTTATGGAATGCTTCTTCGGCACCTGCGCGATCAACGCCTTCAACTTCAAACAATATTCGGCCGGGTTTTACAACGGCCACCCAATATTCTGGAGTTCCTTTTCCTTTACCCATACGGGTTTCTGCAGGTTTTTTTGTAATCGGTTTATCTGGGAAAACACGTATCCACATTTTTCCAATTTTTCTTACTACTCTTGTTATGGATATACGACATGCCTCAATTTGACGACTGGTTACCCATCCAGCTTCAACTGCTTTTAAACCATAATTACCAAAAGCGACATAATCTCCACCTTTTGCCATCCCCCTACGATTCCCTCGATGATGCCTTCTAAATTTGGTTTTTTTTGGTTCTAACATGATTTACTTCCTGGTTGATTCGCCGTTGCAAATCCAAACTTTAATTCCAATGATTCCATATTGCGTATGGGCTTCCGTTAATACATAATCTATATCCGCCCGCAACGTATGTAACGGCACCCGTCCTTGGGAAAATTTCTCACTTCGGGCAATCTCTGACCCACCCAACCGACCGGCAACATTAACACGTATTCCATCGGCACCCATACGCATGGTGGATTGAATTACCTTATTTACCACCCGACGATATGAAACTTTTTTTGTCAACTGATGAGCAATGTTTGCCCCCACAAGAGCTGCATCTAATTCAGGACGCTTTACTTCAGATATATTCACTTGAACGTTTCGCTCTGTCAATTGTTTAATCTCATCTTTCAAACGATTGACTTCTTCCCCGCCTTTTCCGATGACAATGCCGGGTCGCGCCGTATGAATTGCAACGGTTACCGTCTTTGAAGTCCGACTAATCTCAACTCGGGAAATACCAGCATTAGGTAGCCGAGCCTTTATATACTTTCGTATACGGACATCTTCTTCAAGGCCTGCCGCAAAAGACTTACCTGCGAACCAAGTAGAACGCCAATTTTTATTAATCTGTAGTCTGTACCCAACTGGATGTGTTTTTTGGCCCAAAGGTTCTCCTTAATTTTTCTTGTCGGATACGACGATTGTTAAATGGCTTGTTGGTTTATTTAATTTGGAAATGCGCCCCATCGATGCGGCACGAAACCTTTTCATATGCGGACCACCATCTGCATAACATTCTTTAATATGCAAATCTTCTGTCTTCACATCAGTATCTGATTGGACATTCATCATATTTGCAACAGCAGACCGAACCGTTTTTTCAATTTGAGTCGCTGCTTTCGCTTTCGAAAAATGAAGAAAATTTAACGCATCTTCAACTTCCCGACCACGTACCTCATTGAGTACAACGCGAATTTTCCGAGGAGATTGTCGAATATGTCTCGTTATTGCTTTCGCTTCCATGTTTCTTACTTTCTATCTCCGGAATGTATTCTAAAGGTTCGAGTGGGAGCAAATTCGCCAAGCTTATGTCCAACCATATTCTCATATATGAAAACTGGAATAAATTTATTTCCATTATGAACAGCAAAAGTATGGCCCACAAAATCAGGGGTAATCATGGAACGGCGAGACCAAGTTTTAATTACTTTTTTCTTTCCGCCTTCATTCATTTTTTCAACTTTTTTTTCAAGTTTGACATCAACAAATGGTCCTTTTTTCAGTGAACGGGCCATCCTATTTTCTCCTTTTCACAATATAGTCATTAGATTTTTTATTCTTTTTCCGGGTTTTATATCCTTTTGTTGGCTGTCCCCAAGGTGATACTGGATGGCGACCTCCTGAAGTTTTTCCTTCACCTCCGCCGTGAGGGTGATCTACCGGGTTCATCACGACACCTCGAACCGTTGGACGCTTGCCCAACCATCGGCTGCGGCCCGCTTTTCCGGAAACAACCTGTTCATGTGATTTATTTCCAACTTCACCTATCGTAGCATAACAATCTTTACGTACTTGACGAATTTCACCCGAAGGCAATTTTAGGGATGTAAAACCACCATCGTGAGCCAGGACTTGTGCACCAGCACCGGCACTTCGAACCATTTGTCCGCCACGACCGGGTTGTAATTCTACATTATGCACAAACATCCCTGTCGCTATCTTACTCACCGGCAATGCGTTCCCAAGTTTAAGCGGTGCGTTTTCACCTGAGATAATATCATCGCCTACCTTTATACCAAACGGCGCCAAGATATATCGCTTTTCGCCATCAGCATAAAACAATAGTGCAATATTTGCTGATCGGTTAGGATCATATTCGATCGCTGACACTTTCGCTGGAATTTCAAATTTATTCCTTTTAAAATCTATAATGCGATATCTGCGCCGATGTCCACCGCCACGGTGCCTAACGGTAATTCGACCCATGTTGTTTCGGCCGCCATTTTTGCGCAGATCCCTCGTTAAACTTTTCTCCGGAGTACTTTTAGTAATTTCGGAAAAGTCCGGACGTGTTGCAAATCGATTCCCTGGCGTGGTTGGCTTTATTGTTCTCACACCCATTATTCAGCCGCTTCCCCTCTGAGTAAATCAATAATATCGCCTTCTTTTAATGTGACGATCGCTTTTTTCCAACTGGAACGATATCCTTGGGTGCGAATCGTTCGTCCACCGCTTCGAACTGTCATATTTTTCTCTTTACCCAACCGATTCATCGTTGCAACTTTTGTTACTTCTACATCAAATTTTTCTTCGATTGCTCGTTTTATTTCGATCTTATTTACACTCTTTTCCACCTGAAAAGCATACTTTCTCTCATCATCTTCTAATCGACTCATTTTTTCTGTAAATAATGGGCGAACAATCGTTTTTTGATAAGACATTATGATTTGACCATTAATTGATCATTTAATAAAGCTAAACCTGCTTTTTCAACAAGAAGGACTTCACAGTCCAATAAGTCATAAGTGCTGGCAGAAGTCGCTTCAACTACATAAATATTTGGAATATTCCGGGCAGCCAAGAATGCGTTGTCATTATAAGATGCGACCATAATGGTTACCTTTTTACCCTGAAGATCCAATCCATTCAGAAATGATATGAATTCTTTTGTTTTTGGTGCCGATACAGAAATCTCATTAACAACAACTAGTTCACCTGCACTCGCACGCTTTGATAAAACAGAACGACGCGCCAAGCGTTTCATCTTCTTTGGCATTCTGTTTACATATTTATGGGGCTCAGGGCCGAAAACAGCACCACCACCTTTCCATAAAGGAGAACGAATGGTTCCCACACGCGCTGCACCACGTCCCTTCTGCTTAAATGGTTTTTTTCCACCACCACTGACCGCCGATCGGTTTTTTGAAGAATGGGTTCCTTGACGACTATTGGCTAATTCTGCAACAACAGCCTGATGTACCACACTTTCATTGGGTTTAATTCCAAAAACGGAATCGTCCACTGTAACAGTCGAGCCTTTTCCACCATCCTGATTGATTACTTTTAACTTCATATTTACTTCGTAATGAATATAATTCCATTTTTGGCACCGGGAACTGCGCCTTTTAATAAAATTTGATTTTTTTCTGAATCGACCGATACTACTTCAAGGTTTCGTACCGTCATTCTCTTATTCCCATATTGCCCAGCCATTTTCATTCCCTTAAAAACACGGGATGGATCGGATGCCTGCCCAATAGATCCTGCAGATCGTGGATGCTCTCTTTGTCCGTGTGTTTTTGGACCCCCTTTAAAACCATGACGCTTCATGACCCCTGAAAATCCTTTTCCCTTCGTTGTTCCAGCCACATCAACATATTCGCCTTCTTTAAATAATGAAACACCAAATTCTTGACCCATTTTGTATTCATAATCCGGTACCGGTACAAATTCTGCCAAAACGCGCTTCACATCAGTTTTTGCTTTCTCAAAATGACCATTCAATGCTTTATTAGAATGCTTGACTTTCCGTTCGCCATAACCTACTTGAATCGCATCATAGCCATCGGAAGCATGTGTTTTAACCTGAGTCACCACACATGGACCACCTTCAACTACTGTAACGGGAATAGATTGACCACCATCGTTGAAAATTTGTGTCATTCCGATTTTTTTCCCGATCAATCCGCGCATAATTAAACCTTAATCTCAATATCTACACCGGCAGGGAGATCGAGTTTCATTAATGCTTCGACTGTTTTTGGTGTTGAATTTAAAATATCGATTAAACGTTTATGAATTTTAGTCTGAAATTGCTCACGGGATTTTTTATTTACAAATGGAGATCGCAAAACGGTATAAACCGTTCTTCGTGTTGGCAAAGGAATTGGGCCTGAAATTATCGCGCCGGTAGATTTTGCCGTTTTAACAATTTTTTCAGTAGACTTATCAATCAAGGAATGATCGTAAGCCTTTAAACTGATTCGGATAGTTTGTTTAGCCACCGTCTTC
>JAPYOT010000020.1:0-23558 GCA_029938045.1 Fidelibacterota bacterium
TTTAATGTTGGGTATTGAGAAATACACTCCGTGCCATGTAATTTTACGAAAACCAGTGCTCATAAATAATTGCACATAATGCATCTTGAATACTCACTGTGCGGGAATCACATGATTCCTCATGACCCCATTAACCAGGAGAAAAACTATGGTCCGCTCCAGATTGATGAAGAAATTGCGGGCCATCCTCCGGCACGATATACGATTATGAAACATGCCATTCGAACGGTAATCGGTTAATGGACTATTCTCAATTTTGTGCAGATAATGTTTCCTGGGAATCAACATTCGTACCCGGCGCTAAAGGCGTGGAACTGTTTGAAATTCATTTTAAACCTCTCAAGCGGTCACCATATCCACCGGTAATTTTTTTCGCCGGTTGGGGATCATTAATTTATAGTTGGGAAATAGTTTTAAAGGAAATGACGATTGATTTTGAAGTTTACTATGTGGAGACACGAGAAAAATGGTCGGCGATTCATCATGGTAAACAGGAATTGAGTATTGGATCGCTTGGTTCGGATTTGCATCCTATTGTAGCGCACCATAATCTGTTGAGTAAACCATATATCATGTTTGGCAGTTCATTGGGTGCGACGGTAATTCTCGATGCCATGAGTCGAAATAAAATTGATCCATCCTATTCTATCCTGATTGGACCCAATGCAGAGTTCAATGCACCCTGGTTTTGGATTTTGATCGCTCGTATAACGCCGCCATTTTTATACCATATTATTAAACCAGTGGTTAAATGGTATATGAAAAAACATTATTTGGATACAGATTCAGATCCAGACCAATATCTAAAATATGTTCGGTCTTTGGATGAGGCCAACCCGTCTCGAATGCGTCGATCGGCACTCCAATTTGCAAAATATAAAATTTGGGATCGATTAGGCAACATTCATCAAAAAGTGTTAATATTTACCGGTTCAAAAGACGTAATGCACGGTTATGAAGATACCCTGAATATGGCCGAATCGCTCAGCATCTGTGATTTGGTTGATTTGGAGACCAATGCCCGGACCCACAGCGTTGAAATGGTGAACCAAATGCGTAGCTATTTGAAGGAGAAAAACCATGTCTGAAATTATTGTTAAACAACTTTCAGAAGATGAGATCCAGGAAAAAGGGATTCGTTCATGGTCAACATGGTCCTGTGACAAATCCGATTTTCCCTGGGAATACAGCGAAAAAGAATCTTGTTATATTATGGAAGGACAAGTGGAAGTCACCACAGAAAGCGGCGAAACTGTTTCCTTTGGGCCCGGTGATTTTATTGTATTTCCTCAAGGGCTGAAATGCACATGGAAAGTTAAACAGGCAGTCTATAAACACTTTTTATTTGGTTGAACCAGACGAATTATATCCATTTATTAAATTGAACTTTGTATTCCTTACGGCTTTAAAAGCCGAAGCAGTTCCCATCATTGATAGATTTGGATTAGTTAAAAATTCAAAGACTCACTTATATCAAAACAATAAAATGATGCTTTTTATAACAGGTGTTGGTAAAGAAAAAACAAAAAATCGATTGAATGGAATAATCCCATTTTTGAAAGGTTTGGGTCAAATTGTCATCATTAATATAGGAATAGCTGGGGGCAATCCTAAAAATACGATTTTAGGTGAAATATATCTGATTCGTTCGATAGCAGATGATGAATCTCATGAGTTGGTATTCCCCGATCGATTAGAAAATCACTCATTCAATGAAATTGAACTTACCACAGTTTCAAAGGGTGTTACAGATTATGGTAAGCAGTTTGACGGATTGGTAGATATGGAAGCAAGTATTATTTATGAAGTGATGACAAAAAAAGTTTCGCCCTTTCGAATGGTGTTTTTGAAAGTGGTATCTGACCATATGGACTCAGCAGATTGGACCAGTATTGATGTTACGGGACTAATCGTAAAGCATTTGAATTCTATAAAAACACACGTTATAAAAGCAATTTAATTCCCTCCTTTTTTTAGGAGGGGAAATCATAGTGTAGCTATTCCGGAATAATAATAGCTGGGAATCCCTCTTCTTTATAAAGCCGATTAAATTCTCCAACTTCGTTATCCATAATTTGATTCAAATTTTTCTTATAGGTTTGCCAGTCTTCAGAAAGATCAACAAAACGTTCCCGCTGGCCTTGAGTTAAGGGAGGATCAGAACCATCAATCGTGCTGAGCAAACTTAACATATGTGAATTTAGACGGTTGAGAAAATTAACCACATCTTGGAAAGTTTCCATTTTGGTTTGAACCACATTCCCTTCCCACATGTCGATCGCATTGATGGCTACCTCTCCTGCTTTAATTAGATCTTCAACATTATTTTTCTCTTTTAAGCGTCCATTCATTTTTTGGATCTGGTTACGAATGCTGCGTGCTTTGACAATGGAACTGTGTAGGTCGTTGATTTGACCATACAAGTCTGCCATTAATATTTGATGACTATTAAAATCACGGTCACGAATATCAACCTTTGGATTCGGTTCAACTTTAAATGGCTGCGTCATTGATACTTCACCCATCGTTAATCGAACATAATACTGACCCGGCCTGATACGATATCCAGCATAACCACCATAAAATGATACATCAGGCACCAGGCTTATATCATCAACTCGAAAATTCCAGACAAATCGATTTACACCTTTTTTGGCAGGGATTTTAGGCGATTGATAATTTTCCCCAAACGTTTTGGCTGAAGATCCTTTTTTGTTTGTAATGGTACGTATAATAGAATCATTATCGTCCAAAATTTCCAATTTAACTTCACTGTCTTTTTCTATTTCATCAGCAATATGATAAATAACCACTGTACCTGTTGGAGGATTTTGACCGATCAAAGGAGAATTTTTACTTCCACCGGATGTCCTAAAAGTTGTCCGAGGTGCATATAAATGAAAATCCTTTTTAATATCTTTTTCATTGAATTGATGAATAAAAGTTAAATCATCCAAAATCCAAAATGCTCTTCCCTGAGTTGATGCTATCAAATCATTGTTACGAATGGTGAGATCTGTAATGGGAACTATGGGAAGGTTTAATTGAAATTTTTCCCAGTTTTTCCCACCGTTGGATGACAAATAAAGTCCTGTCTCTGTACCTGCATATAGGAGATTACTTTTTATCGGATCCTCTCGAACAACACGAACAAAAGCATCTTTTTCAATCCCCTTTGTTTTTAGGGTCCAGCTTTTGCCATAATTGGTTGTCTTATAAATATATGGAGACAGATCACCAAATTTGTAACGGGTAAATGCCACATAGGCAGTGCCGAGATGATGGGGGGATAGTTCTATTGCATTCACAATACCTTCATCCATGCCTTTTGGTGTAATATTTTTCCAGTTATTACCGCCATCTTTTGTTATATGAATTAAACCATCATCTGAACCAGACCAAAGGATGCCAGGTTCATGAGGTGATTCAACCAAATACATGATAGTGTTGTACACTTCGCCGCCAGCAGCCTCATTAGTGAAAGGAATACTTCCCAAATCCTGTTTTTGAATTTCATTTCGTGTCAAATCTGGACTGATAATATCCCAGGAGTCTCCACCATTATGAGTTTTAAATACAACATTCCCCGCATGGTAAATCGTATTTGGGTCATGGGGTGAAGCCACGATAGGTGCGTTCCAATTAAATCTAAATTTTTGATCTTTTGCCACAGAACCTAAACCAAGATATTCATAGGCCATGATACTGCGGCTTTTTTTAGTGATCACATTGAATTTTTCTATCAAACCCTGATAACATCCGCCATAGACATCAATGGGATTATCAGGATCGAAAGCCAAGTAAGCACTTTCACACCCAGCTACCCGATACCAATCGGACCAATCGATACCCTGTCCACTGGTTGCACTGGGGATTGCGATACTAGAATTATCCTGTTGACCACCATAAACGTAGTATGGAAATCGATTATCTGTAATCACGCGATAAAATTGTGCAGTAGGTTGATTTTTTTGAGATGACCATGAATTGCCACCGTTAAATGAAATATTGGCGCCGCCATCATTGGCGTTAATCATATTCTTATTATTATGGGGATTAATCCAAAGGCCATGATTATCACCGTGCGGTACATTAATCTTTTGAAAAGACTTGCCGCCATCGGTGGATTTCATGAAGGGCGCATTGAGAACATAAACGGTATTCTCATCTTGTGGATCCGCAAACACATGAATATAGTACCAGCTGCGTGCAATAAGAACACGATTACTATTGACACGTTTGAAGTTTTTTCCCCCATCATCAGAACGAAAGAGACCACCCTTTTCAGCTTCTGCAATCACATAGACTCGCTTGGGATTTGCAGCAGAAACACTGACATCAGTTTTACCCATATTCTCCGGAAGGCCTTTGGTTAGTTTATCCCATGTATCACCGCCATCAGTTGATTTATAAATACCGCTGCCGTCACCACCGCTTCGCATTTGCCAGGGTTGTCGTTGGTGATCCCAAAAAGATGCGAATAGAATACGGGGATTGGTTCTGTCCATACTTAGACCGCTCACGCCTGAATGATCATTAACAAATAATACTTTTTCCCAATGTTTTCCACCATCACTCGAACGATAAATGCCACGGTCTTTACTGGCTGTATACTGGTCCCCCTGAACGGCTACATATACTAATTCTGCATTTTTTGGATGAACAATGACTTGGGAAATTGTTCGTGATTTTTCTAACCCGATATGGGACCAGGTATCGCCTGCATCCATGGATTTATAAATGCCATCGCCATGAGAAGTCATGACCGGGCGGATACAAGCTTCACCCATACCTGCGTAAATAATATTAGGGTCAGATTCAGCCACAGCCAATGCACCGACTGAACCGGTTTTAAGGAACCCGTCAGATACATTTTTCCAAACGATACCACCGTCAGTCGTTTTCCATATCCCACCCCCAACTGAACCAAAATAATATGTGAGAGGATCATTGGGAATACCGACAGCAGTCAATGACCTGCCACCGCGAAATGGACCAATATTCCGCCATTTCATCACATCTTTAACAGTTGTATCAAGTGATTCTGCCGATGTTATTCCGACACAGAAAAGAACAATGAATAAATAAAACTTTTTCACTATTAAATCCTCCTAATTTGTTTCATTTTTGACAGGATAAATTATTTTACTGGATAGCTTTTAGTACGTCTCGTCGGCTGACTTGTCCCACTAACTTACCATGGTCAACTACGGGTAGTCGTCGAAAATGTTTTTGCACAAAAAACTCAGCCAAGTCTACAATTCCCATTTGGGCATCAACTGTTGTTACCTTCTCGGACATATATTCACTAACTGATCCCCTTGACTCATGGTAATAGGAATCCTGAATCAATGTTTCCATGCAGTCTATTTCGGAAAGAACACCAATGATATTTCCATTTTCATCCAAAACAGGGGCACCGGATATTTTATTTTTTAGTAGTATATTAATGGCTTCCAACACATTGGTTTCTGGTCGGAAAGTAACTAGTTTTTTGGTCATAATATCTTTGACTGCTCGAGGCCTCATTCAGCTTCCTCTTCACTTGAATCATTTTTGCTGACAAATTCTTTCACTGAATCAATGACTGATGGTGCTAAATCCATCAATTTTCCTGTCAAACTTTCTTTATCTCCGATGGTCATGAGTTTGGCGCCATCTTCACCCACAACCACAAAAGCAACCGGTTCAATCGACCACCCGCCGCCGACACCTTGGCCATTTCCTTTTTTGCCTTTTTCATCTCCTTCTGCACCGCCACCGCCAAATCCAAACATTACTTTTGAAACGGGAATTACCGTGTGGGTATCCGTTTTAATGGGCTCTCCAACCACGGTTTTTGAAGTCATTAATTCCTGTGCTTCTTTAAGCGTATTTTTAATTAATTCTGCAATATTCATATCATTCCTTTCACTTCCTGAATTTAAAATAAGTTTTCATAGCCTGCCACAAAACTTTCCCCGGAAAAAATTTCAATCGAAAATGCCCCTTCATATCCGTTTCAAATCGATTATTGAATTGTGGATTGATTGTAATATCTAATTTTTTACTCTTGATTAACCCCCGAAGGGATTGACTCCATCCATAGATTAACCCCGTATGCATGGGATTCGGTAAGCCCAAATTTCCATTCAAAAAAAAATGATCAAAATGGATTTTCCCAATGGTCGCTTTTCCGATTCTTAGATATGGGATTGTTGACTTATTCTTCTGTTTTAACGTTTTATTATTTTTGGGGAGAGAAAAGCTAAAAAGCGGATGATCAAAACGGCCAACGCCAATGTGTATCGATGGAAATGGAGAAACAGATATTCCGTGGTTCAATCCACCAAATTGGATTTGGGTACTTCCTGATTTATGTTGCCCGATCCATTTGATATTTCCCGATACAGCAAGTCGAAATGGAATGAAAAGAATCAACAACAGAATGCCGATTAAAGCGGTTAAACCCCAGAGTATGATATTCAAAACCATAGGTTAATTTGAGTTAAGAAGGAGGATATCTGCCAGAAAAAACCGGAAAGGTTTTTATTCGAATAAAGATGATTCCATGACAAGGAGTTTTTTTGCTTTTTCTTGCTCAATTAAATTTTCTGGAGATACATCCGGTAAGAGTGTGGGGTCAGCCTGGAGGACAAACTGTAAATCTTTTACAAAAAGTTCACGGTTGCTGTTTTTTGTATGGAGATATTGGGCGCGAATCACATATGTACCCAAATAATTTGGACTGCCGGAAATAGAATACTCGAAATTATTGATTGAATGAATAAGATCTACACCGGGCAGTCTGGCATAGATGCCGCCAAATATCCGGTTTGCCCCATGATAAAAGAATTGTGGATTTAAGGCTAAAATACGATGGAGTGCTGTTTCAATAAAATCTCTCTGGCTCAATCGTTCCATGACCGATTTTGTCACTAGATATCGGGAATAATTGGCCACCCACCAATACAATATTGGAATCATTTCTTGAGGCGTATTTTCAATTCCACCTATCATTTTAGCCGTGGAATCGCCATTCGTCAGTGCAAAGCCTTCCTGATAAGCATCGGTGGAAATGATAAAATCCCAGGCAGATTTCATTCCTTCCATAAATAATGAGTCTGACTGAGCAGGGTCCGTTTCGACATAATATCCAATATAATGGCATGCCCTGGCATAAAGTTGAGATACGTCCCCATTGTTTGGATCCTGATCATAGGCTTTGGATAAGAATAATCGCGCCATTCTTGCATCTTTCGGGTTCACACGTTTTTCCCAATGGGAATGGCCTTTGTCAACCAAAAATTGGATATTTGTTTCCGTAGAAATAAACGGATTGAAAGTATAAGACTTTATGGTACACCCCGACCCCAACAGGCCTATCCAAACTATGATAATGAAGATTTGTTTTTTCATGTGAATCATCACCTCAGATCAAGGCGGATGAATTACTCCTGAAATTGGTTAAATTCCTCCTATAAGTTAATCAATTATATCAGGTAAATGGAAAAGACAATTGAAATGAAAGGTATGGATCTGGGCATGTTATTTGGCCCTGCGGATGCCAACTTAAAACTGGTGGAAGATGCCTTTGCCAGTAAAATCATTGTGAGGGGAAACATCATCAAAATTGATGGTGATAAAAAGGAAGTCCCTGTCATTCATGAAGTATTTCATGAAATGGGATCGACGCTTAATCGAAAAGGGTCACTCACTCAAGATGATGTAAAAACATTGATTCGTATCACTGCAGTGCAAAATGGACATGAATCGCAGCAATTAGATACGGTGGTTCATTATGGACGCAAGGGTGCCATTTCCGGTCGAACTGATGGACAGAATGCTTATATTAAAACAGTCCGAAAAAATGATATTGTTTTCTCCGTTGGCCCTGCCGGGACAGGGAAAACTTACTTAGCAGTGGCATTTGCTGTGGCCGCTTTGGATAATCGTGAAATAGATCGCATCATTCTCTGCCGCCCTGCGGTGGAAGCAGGTGAAAATTTGGGTTTCCTTCCGGGAGATCTCAAGGAAAAAGTGGATCCATATTTAACGCCACTTTATGACGCATTGGGGGATATGATGTCTACCACAAGATTGAAACCATTATTGGCGAATAATACAATAGAGATTATTCCTCTCGCTTATATGCGGGGGCGAACCCTCAATAATGCATTTATGATTTTGGATGAAGCCCAGAATGCCACCACCATGCAAATGAAAATGTTTCTCACACGATTGGGTGTGAATTCCAGAGCCATTATTACAGGGGATATCACCCAGATTGATTTACCTTCGAAATCAAAATCGGGTCTACTGGAAGTGATTGATCTTTTGCAAGGAATTGATGGACTTGGGTTTTGCAAATTGGATGCATCGGATGTGGTTCGACATAAATTAGTCAGGGATATCATAAAGGCCTACGATCATAAGGAAAATTAACTTTCAATAAAATTTTGCATTTTCTGTTTACTAAACGAAGCAAATCCTTTAATAATCACAGACGAATTGTATTAACTTCTTGGCACTTTTGATGATTGATTTTTGGTGTGTGCCCACCAAAATAATCTGAAATAAAAATAAGAAATATTGTTCATTGATTAAGCACATTAAATTTATCGGCTCGCCCGTCCTCTCAGCATTCGCTGATTATATCACTTTACCCAAAACACGAAAGATGACTTATGCCTGAATTAAGAGATGTTGTTATCATATCCGCCAAGCGAACACCTGTAGGTGCATTTCAAGGAGACCTGTCTTCCGTATCCGCATCCCAATTAGGGTCTATTGCTATCAAGGCTGTTTTGGAAGAAACCAAAGTTGATTTGAATTCCATTGATGAGGTGATTATGGGCAATGTGCTTTCTGCAGGACAAGGCCAGGCGCCGGCGAGACAAGCAGCATTAGGTGCCGGCCTGCCCAATTCAGTGGAATGCCTCACCATCAATAAAATGTGCGGTTCCGGATTAAAGGCAGTCATGTTGGCGACACAGGCCATTCAAACCGGAGATGCAGAAATCATTATTGCCGGAGGGATGGAAAATATGACTCAGGCGCCCTACTTACTTCTGAATGGTCGGGATGGTCATCGGTTAGGGCATGGTCAAGTGCTCGACTCCATGATCAAAGATGGACTCTGGGATGTATACAACGATAAGCACATGGGTAATTGTGCGGAATTGTGTGCCAGTAAAAAGAATTATAGTCGGGAAGATCAGGATGCATTTGCAAAGGCATCCTACACTCGCGCTCGATCCGCCCAAGAAAACGGATCATTTTCTTATGAAATTGTTCCTGTCTCCATTCCTCAGCGTAAGGGAGATCCAAATGTGGTGGACAAAGATGAAGAACCGGGCAGAGCCAATTTTGATAAAATGAAATCTCTCCGTCCTGCTTTTGAAAAAGAAGGTACCATCACCGCAGCCAATGCATCCAAAATTAATGATGGTGCAGCTGCTATTTTGATTATGTCCGGTGAAAAAGCAAAAGAATTGGGGCTTAAACCATTGGCAACCATAGGGGCTCAAGCGTCTTCCGCCCATGCGCCGGAATGGTTTACCACCGCCCCCAGCAAAGCCATTTCAAAAGTATTAGATAAAGCGGGCCTTAAAGCGGAAGCAATAGATTTATGGGAAATAAACGAAGCATTCGCCCCCGTAACAATGGCAGCCATGGATGATTTTAATTTAAGCCATGATAAAGTGAATGTAAATGGAGGAGCCATCGCCATTGGCCATCCCATTGGAGGGAGCGGTGCGCGCATTTTGACTACCTTAATCCATGCTATGAAAAGCAGGGATGTTCATACCGGTTTAGCCACCCTTTGCATCGGTGGTGGGGAAGCGTCAGCGCTAATTATTACAAGATAGACGATGGATTTTAATTTAACAGAAGAACAACAGCTGATTCAGAAAACAGCCCGAGATTTCTCCATGGATCATTTACGTCCCGGCGTGATTGAACGGGATGAAAAAGCAGAATTTCCAAAAGATCAAATTAAAATGATGGGGGAATTGGGTTTCTTGGGCATGATGATTCCTGAAAAATATGGCGGTGCAGGAATGGATACCATATCTTACTGTTTAGCCATGGAAGAAATCGCCAAGGCTGATGCATCTGCCGCAGTGGTGATGTCCGTCAACAATTCTCTCGTTTGCCAGCTTTTATATAAATATGGGAATGAAGACCAAAAACAAAAATATTTAACGAAATTGGCTAGTGGAAAATTATTGGGAGCTTTTTCATTATCGGAACCCCAATCCGGCTCCGACGCCAGTAATATGCGAACATTTGCCAAACGTGAAGGTGACAATTATATCATCAATGGCACCAAAAATTTGGTGACCAATGGGATTAGCTCTGATATTGTTATTCTTATGTGTATAACAGAAAAAGATGTTGGCTATAAAGGGATTTCTACTTTCATTATTGAAAAAAGTTTTGAAGGATTTTCCACTGGGAAGAAAGAAGACAAGCTGGGGATTCGCGGTTCAGATACATGCGAATTATATTTTGACGATTGCAAAGTGCCTGTGAATAATCGCCTGGGAAAAGAAGGGGAAGGATTTAAAATTGCATTGGGAACGTTAGATGGTGGTCGGGTTGGCATTGCCACTCAAGCATTAGGAATCGCAGCAGAATCACTGGAAAGATCTGTGGAATACGCGAAAGAACGAAAACAATTTGGAAAAGCGATCGGACAATTTGGTGCAATTCAAACTAAGTTAGCCCAAATGGCGATTCATGTGGATGCGGCCCGATTATTAATCCACCGAGCAGCAAAATTAAAGGATGAGGAAAAACCATTTGGGAAAGAAGCGGCCATGGCAAAAAACTTTGCAGCAAAAGTAGCCATGGATGCCTCCACCCAATGTGTGCAAATTTTTGGTGGCACCGGTTATATGACAGAAACAGGTGTAGAGCGGCTCATGCGGGATGCTAAAATAACCCAGATTTATGAAGGTACTTCTGAAATACAGGAAATGATTATTGCCAGGGCATTACTCGAAGGAAAGTAGCGAATATGAAAAAACAAAATATTGATTGGGATGCATTAGGATTTGGAGTTTATCCCACCCGTAGTATGTGGAAAAGCACATGCCCGATTGATGGCGTTTGGACCTCTGGGGGATTGATCCCCTATGGGAATATAGAAATTTCACCAGCGGCAGGTGTTCTGAATTATGGGCAAGGCGTTTTTGAAGGAATGAAAGCATATCATTCTGCCAAAAATAGAATTGTTCTTTTTCGCCCGGATATGAATGGCAAACGGATTGCCAACTCCAGCAAAAGATTATGTATGCCTGAATTGCAGACAGATTATTTTGTGAATGCGGTTGAAAAAGTAGTTAATGACAATATGGATTTTATTCCGCCTCACGGAAAAGGAGGATTATATATCCGCCCGATTGTGTGGGGAACGGCACCTATACTGGGTGTGGCGCCTTCCAGTGAATATACATTTATGATTTACACGGCCCCTGTTGGTTCTTACTTTAAGGGAAATATTAAACCGTTAAACTTAATCGCTTCTGAATTTTACCACCGAGCCGCACCCAAAGGGATTGGCAATGTAAAAGCCATTGGAAATTATTCGGCATCTCTTAGACCTGTCATTGAAGCAAAAGCTCAGGGATTTGATGAAGTATTATATCTGAAAGCAGATGATGAACGATTGGTGGAAGAAGTTGGGTCAGCCAATATTTTTATGCGGAAGGGGAATCAATTAGTGACACCCAAATTATCCGGTTCTATTCTGCCTGGTGTGACACGAAAATCAATCATTCAATTAGCCCAAGATCAATTAGGATTAAATGTAGAAGAGGGAGATTTGCTTTTGAAAGATATTTTTTCTGCAGATGAGGTATTCTGTACCGGAACAGCCGTAGTGGTCACACCGGTAGGGCAGGTGACATTCCAAGGTGAAACCCATACAATTAATGATGGAAATATGGGAGATGCTGCAACGAAATTAAGAAAAACCTTACTCGGCATTCAACGGGAAGAAATTGATGATCCATATGGTTGGGTTCACGAAGTTAATATTATATAAAAGTGTTTAACCAAGTGAGTAAAACCCATCCAAGACGTCAGGGACGTGAAGCGGTTCTTCAGGCGCTATATGCCTACGAATTGACAGGAGAAGATCGGGCCACGATTCTAAAAGATACCTTGAATCGACAATCTTATGATAAAAATACAAAATTGTTTATTTCTAAATTGTTTAATGTCGCTATGGATCATAAAGATTGGTGTGAGGAAGAAATTAAAACCAGACTTAATAATTGGGAATTTAGCCGAGTGGCCATATTAGATCGCCTGCTGTTAGTCGAAGCAATTAGTGAAATTTATTTCATTGAGGATGTTCCACCAAAAGTTTCCATCAGTGAAGCCATTGAAATTGCAAAAGAATATAGTACAGAAGAAAGTTCCGGCTTTGTGAATGGTGTGTTGGATAACGTATATAAATCAATGGGGAAAGACACCAAGGATTAAAATTCATGATACAAAATTTAATTAAAAAAGTATTTGGGAGCCGATCCGGTCGGGAAATGAAACAATTGCTGCCATTGGTGGATGAAGTCAATCAATTCGCTGAAAGTTTGACCTCAAAATCTGATGATGAATTGAGGGAACGAACGCAAGAATTAAAAGCGTCTATCCGTGAAATCAGAATTATTGCTGAAGAGAAAGCAGCAAAAGAAATCAATGATAAAGATGAAGCGAATAAATTTATCCTTTTAGCTGAACATGATAAGTTGGAAGAAATTCTTCCGGAAGCATTTGCCATGGTTAAAGAAACATGTCGGCGTATGTGCGGAACCAGTTGGAAAGTGGTTGGTCGGGAATTGAGTTGGGAAATGGTGCCATTTGATGTTCAGATTATGGGTGGTATCATTCTGCATCGGGGAAATGTGACTGAAATGAAAACAGGAGAAGGAAAAACGTTAGTTGCCTCTTTCCCCATATACCTCAATGCGCTCACTGGCAGAGGGGTTCATTTAATTACAGTGAATGATTATTTGGCTCAGCGTGATGCGGAATGGATGGGTGAGGTGTATAAACGGTTAGGCCTATCTGTTGGATTTATTTTAAATAATATGACGCCGGACCAACGGCGTGAAAACTATAATCGTGATATTACTTACGGTACTAACAATGAATTTGGATTTGATTATCTCAGGGATAATATGTCTTTGCAGAAGGAGGATCAAGTTCAACGGGATCACGCCTACGCCATTGTAGATGAAGTAGACTCGGTTTTGATTGATGAAGCACGTACGCCGCTTATTATCTCCGGAGCCGTGGATGCACCGGTAGATACATCATTCAAGGACTTACGGCCGCTCGTTCAAAATCTGGTGAGACAACAAAATGCACTTGTCTCCAAAATCGTATCTGAAGGTGAAACGCTTTTGAAAGAAGAGAAGGATAGGGATGCGGGGTATAAATTACTCCAGGCATTACGAGGACAGCCAAAACATCCAAAGGTGATGAAAATTTTTCAGGAGGGTGGCACTAAGAAATTGGCTCATCAGGTGGAATCAGAATTCATGCGGGATAAAAAACTCCATGAAGTAGATGATGATCTATTTTTTAGTATAGATGAAAAAACACATGTTATTGACATTACCGAAAAAGGGCGTAATGCCTTAGCACCGGATTCCCCGGAAACTTTCATCATTCCGGATTTGGGTGAAATGCTCCACGATATTGATGAAAATGAATCTTTATCAAAATTGGAAAAAGATCAGGAAAATGAAAACGCACACCAACTGCATGCGGATCGGTCCGGGCGAATCCATAACATGACCCAATTACTGCGGGCTTATACGATGTATGAAAAAGATGTAGAATATGTGGTGCAAAATAGCCGCGTCCAGATCGTAGATGAATTTACCGGTCGTATTCTCGCCGGCCGTCGATATAGCGACGGACTACATCAGGCATTAGAAGCAAAGGAAAATGTAACCGTTGAACGGGAAACCCAAACCCTTGCTACCATTACCATTCAAAATTATTTTAGAATGTATGATAAACTGGCGGGTATGACCGGTACAGCCGAAACAGAAGCAGAAGAATTTGGGTCTATTTATAATTTAGATGTTGTTGTGATTCCAACCCACCGCCCTATTATTCGAGATGATAATGAAGATTTAATCTATAAAACGACGCGGGAAAAATATAATGCAGTTGTTGAAGAAATTGCATCATGTCATCATAAAGGTCAGCCGTCTCTCGTTGGGACGATTACGGTTGAAGCATCCGAATTACTTTCACGCATGTTGAAGCGACAGGGTATCCCCCATAATGTATTGAATGCAAAACAGCACCAGGGTGAAGCAGAAATTGTGGCGCGTGCAGGGCAAACTGGTGCGGTAACCATTGCCACCAACATGGCCGGCCGTGGGACAGATATTAAACTGGGCGAAGGGGTCATTGAAGCTGGCGGTCTCCACATAATTGGAACTGAACGCCACGAATCTCGACGGATTGATCTGCAGCTGCGGGGCCGTTCCGGCCGGCAGGGAGACCCGGGATCGAGTGTATTTTACTTATCCTTGGAAGATGATTTAATGCGCCTGTTTAACAGTGAACGCATTGCCAGCATTATGGATCGACTTGGAGCAGAAGAGGGTGAGGTCATCACCGCTAAAATGGTAACTCGTGCGATTGAGAATGCCCAGAAAAAAGTGGAACAACGCAACTTTGGTATTCGCAAACATTTGTTGGAATATGACGATGTAATGAACCAACAGCGGCAGGTGGTGTATGATATCCGGAAACAAGCATTAAACGATGAAGATATTTCTGATGCTGTATTAGACATGGTTGACGAATATGTGGATGATGAACTCAACCGGATGGAGGATACCAGTCCCCAGAATTGGGATTGGGAAAATCTGAGACAAAATCTTTCGTCTCATCTTTTGGTGGATACTGACTATGAGTCGGTTAAAGAATCTGCAGAAAGCGATGAGGTTTCCATAGAAGATGCCAGAAATTTTATTTTAGACCAAGCAAAAGAAGTATATCAAACGCGGAAGTCCTTACTGCCGGATGATGTAATGCGCGGGTTTGAAAAATTTGTAATGCTCCGGACCATTGATGAAAAATGGAAGGATCATTTATACGCCATGGATCAGCTTCGGGAGGGGATAAATCTTCGAGCTTATGGTCAGAAAAATCCGCTATTAGAATATAAATCAGAAGGGTTTCAGATGTTTCAGCAGATGATGGTTGACACAACTGAAGAAACAGTTCAACGGTTATATAGAACCCAAATCCGGGGAATGGAAGCAGCACCAGAAATGCCTGTGAGCCGTGCTCGGAATGTTCAAACCCAGCACGATGAAACTACTGGGATGGGGTTTTCCGGTCCATCTATGCAGGAACAGGCTGTTGCATCTTCCGGCGTTCCCAAACAGCCCGTGCATGCAGATGAAAAAATAGGTCGAAACGCAAAAGTGAAAATGGTAAGTCCCAGCGGGAAACAAGTAGAAGTGAAATACAAAAAATTACAGCAATATTTAAATCAGGGATATACTCAGGTATAGGGATATTCCTCGGAATAAAAAAAGGAATAAAAAATGGCGAATAAGAAAAATTGGAAATTTTCAACAAAAGCAATCCATGTAGGGAATGAAGCGGACACAGAATCCGGTTCTGTCTCGCCACCAATCCATTTAACATCTACATTTAAACAGGATGCCGTTGGCAAAACCCGAGGATTTGATTATTCTCGCGTTTCAAATCCCACACGTCAGCGGTTGGAAAAAAACCTTGCGGCTCTGGATAATGCAAAGCATGCCATTTGTTACAGTACAGGAATGGCCGCCACCACCGCCCTTTTTCAACTTTTTGATGCAGGAGACCATATCCTCATTTCAAGAAATACTTATGGTGGAACATATAGAATGGCAATGAATGTACTTCAACGTCAGGGTATGGAATTTGAATGGATTGACACCCGAGATCCTGTGAATGTTGAGAAACATATTCGCCCCAACACCAAACTGGTTCATGTGGAAACGCCTACCAATCCACTTTTGGAATTATGCAACCTTGAGGCGACATCAGTCATTTGCAAAAAGGCCGGTGTATATTTGAGTGTGGATAATTCGTTTATGAGCCCTTACGGGCAGCGGCCATTGGATTTGGGCGTGGATGTGGTGATGCAAAGCTCAACAAAATCTCTTTCTGGCCATTCAGATATTTTGGGGGGTGTACTCACCACCAATGATGATGATTTGGATGAACGACTCCGATTTTTGCTGAAAGCGACGGGAGCCGTACCCAGTCCATTTGATAACTGGATTTTATTACGATCCACAAAAACATTGGGACTCCGATATCAAAAATCGACGGACAATGCAGCTGAATTAGCTACATGGCTCTGTAAGCAAAAAGGATTAGATCGTGTTCTTTACCCTGGACTTAATAGTCATCCTCAACATGAGATTGCTGTGAAACAACAGCGATCTCCGAGTGGTGATGTAATTTTCGGGCACATGATTTCTATTGATATTGGGTCAATAGATGCGAGAGACCGTTTTCTGGAACGGCTAGAAGTGTTTACACTTGCAGAAAGTTTGGGCGGGGTAGAAAGTTTGGTTTGCGTTCCATATAATATGACCCACGCAGCTATACCGGTGGATGTTAAACTGGAAATGGGTATTACGGAAACTTTAATTCGGTTATCGATTGGGATTGAGGATGTGGCAGATTTGAAGGATGATCTCCAAAATGCTCTAGGGAATTAATTCACTTTATTTGTTTCAAATTTCTGACATGAAATAGTAATTTCCCCAGCTTTTTCAAGAGTGAAAAAGCATCATTGCCGCGGTGGTGGAATTGGTAGACACGCTGGTCTTAGGAACCAGTGCCTTATGGTGTGAAGGTTCGAGTCCTTTCCGCGGCACATAACCTTTGGGTTTATATTGAAAAAAAAACAGGTAACAAACGAACAACCAGAAAAAAAGTCCGCCCTTCGGGTTGTGATTCACAGCTTTTTTGTTGTACCATTAATTATTGCTATTTTTGCTGTACTCATATTTTTAGTGGTACGAATTATTACTTCTGAACCCAATACAGCTCAGGATTATCTGGAAGATGTGAAAATTGGTGGTTCTACGAAAAGATGGCAAGGTGCTTTTGAATTATCCAAAATATTATCCAACCCGGATATGGTTCCAAAGGATGATCGGTTTATTTTAGAGATGATTTCAGCGTTTGATTATGCTGCAAATGATCGAGATAGCCGTGTTCGGCAATATTTGGCATTGGCTATGGGAGCCACAAAAGACTCACGATATGTACCACCCCTTTTAGCATCACTAGATAATCCTGAAACTGAGATGATTATGGCATCCATCCATGCCTTAGGGAATATCGGAGATAATGGTGCAGTTCAACCCATCATCAATATGCTAGATCATGGTGAGGCGAAAGTCCGTCTCCAAGCCGTCATAAGCTTGGGAAAGATCGGAGATAAATCCTCCATTTCTTTTTTAAAAGAAATGATGGCTGATTCAGAGGTCAATGTGAGATGGGATGCGGCGGTTGCGTTAGCAAAATTAGAAAATGCCAGTGGGCAACGAATTTTATTAGACCTCTTGAATAGAAATTATTTAGATTCATTCCCTAATATAGATGAAACTGAGCAGATTCAGGCCATGTTGGTGGCCATTCAGGTTTCGCCCTTTATTCAGGATATGGAGTTGAAAAAATCTTTGGCGCAGTTAAAGAAGGATGATCCAAATTTAAAAATTCGCGAAGCAGCTCGCAAAGCGTTAACGCAATTCGAATAAGGTTAAATTATTATGTCTGAACTAAACGAAGAAAAGCAATCGGTAACCGTACCACCGGCCAGTCCACCCCCAGCGGCATTGGGTAAGACGGATGATGGTTCCCAAGTTACCCGCCGAACATTTTTTTCTTGGCTTTCCATAGGATGGATTGCTTTTGTCGCTGCTACCGGTGGATTTTTTACCATGATGTTGCGATTCTTTTTTCCAAATGTATTATTTGAACCGGTTCAAACGTTTCGTGCCGGTTTTCCAGAAGATTACCAAGTGGGGGAAGTGGATCTTCGTTGGAAAAGTAAGTATGGTACTTGGATCGTTCGTAACGGTGAAGGTATTTATGCCCTTTCAACCACATGCACTCACTTGGGATGTACCCCCAATTGGCTCACTGCCGAACAGAAATTCAAATGCCCTTGTCATGGGAGCGGTTTTCGTAAAACTGGAATTAATTTTGAGGGACCGGCACCGCGTCCTTTAGAACGCTATCGAATTGTCCTCTCTGATGATGGACAAATTATTGTAGATAAAACAAAAAAATATCAACAGGAAAAAGGTCAATGGGGTGATCCTGAAGCCTTCCTAAAAGTGTAAGAGAGTTTTATGGCAGAGAAAAAAGGATTATTAAAACGATTAGCCGAAGGGCAAGTTTGGACTTCTATATTCCGTGGTGGTGGTGTGCCAAAATCACGACGTCAGCGAATGATGGTTGTATTGAATTCAGTCTTTTTACATCTCCATCCAGTCCGCTTGCCAAAACATGCGGTGAAATTAAAATTCACCTGGTGCATGGGTGGCTTATCTTTCTTCTTATTTTTAATTTTAACAATTTCAGGTATACTGCTCATGTTCTATTATCGACCCACTATTGAATATGCCTATACAGATATTATTGATTTAGCGGAACAAGTACCATTTGGTATCATGCGGGAAATTCATCGTTGGGGTGCTCATGCCATGGTTATCACCGTATGGCTTCATATGTTTCGTGTATTCATGACGGGATCCTATAAACCCCCCAGGGAATTCAACTGGGCCATTGGAGTCATTCTTTTGCTTTTGACCCTGTTGTTAAGCTTTACAGGATATTTACTTCCATGGGATCAATTAGCAATATGGGCCATTACGGTTGGATCCAATATGGCTCGCGCTACACCATTCATTGGGAGTGAAGGCCCAGGTGCAGCCCTTCTGGCTATTGGGGATATTAATTTTGTAACCATGTCCAGTGATATCCGATTTGCCTTACTAGGTGGCCGGTTTCTTGGAGAGGCAACATTGCTTCGTTTCTACGTGCTTCATTGCATTGGACTTCCTTTCATTATAATGATTTTTATGGCTGTCCATTTTTGGCGTATCCGTAAAGATGGCGGCATCTCTACACCGGTATAATCTTGGAAGCATTTAAACATTTAATCGATACTCTTTCGAAACCGACGATACTTGTATCGTTCACATTTCTCATCTTTTTCTTTATTTTTCCACCAACCGATTGGTTTGAAAAGTGGCATCGGCGACTCAAATTTGACGGATTATGGAGTGTGAAATCATTTTGGATTATCTCGGTACTCCTGGTTGGTTTTTTTGTAATTGGATTAAGTGATTCTGATTTTAGAGCCATCATGCTCAAGCCTGATAATGTTCCCATTGCTGGGTTGATATTTTTAGTTTTCTTTTTTACTTGGCTATCCATGAACCAAGCCTATAACAATGATAAATTGATTGAAGCTGGCCAGCCAGTAGATGAGCAGTATGATGCACCCAATGATAAAGTGTTAGTCTGGCCTGATTTGGTTTATGTAGAATTGATTACCATCGTTCTTTTTTCTGCCTTTATGCTCGTATGGTCCATCGGATTGCCTGCCCCTTTAGAAGAGCCCGCCAATCCGTCTGAATCTCCCAATCCGGCTAAGGCACCATGGTACTTTTTAGGTCTTCAGGAAATGTTGGTTTATTTTGATCCCTGGATGGCTGGTGTGGTTCTTCCCAGCTTAATTATTGTCGGATTAATGGCAATTCCTTATTTAGACAATGTAAAAGAAGGGTCCGGTTACTACAGTTTTAAAGATAGAAAACTTTCCATTGCTATTTTTATGTTTGGTTGGCTAGTTCTATGGAATTTACTTATTGTAATTGGTACCGTATTGCGTGGTCCAAATTGGAATTTTTTCGGCCCATTTGAATTTTGGGATAGCCATAAGGTTGAAGCACTAACCAACATTAATTTATCAGAATTTGTTTATGTGAAAGGGATGAGTACGGGGTTACCCGGAAATATTTTATTAAGGGAAATTTGGGGGATAATACTCCTCCTTGGATATTTTATGATTCTACCACCTTTACTGGCCAAGACATGGCTTAAAAATTTATTTGAACGATTAGGCGTGGCGCGATATTCATTATTTATTGTCTTAATATTGGCTGCCCTAACCTTACCCATCAAAATGTATTTGCGATGGATGTTTAACTTGAAATACATCATTTCAATTCCAGAATACTTTTTCAATTTTTAAGCTGCGAATTAAACGGAAACATGATTAACCAACAAGAACGATACTATAATATTCTAAAGCTCAATAAGTGGTTTGCCATATCTAGTTTACTATTCGCATTCATTTGGCTTTTGGCATTTGCGAATGATTTTAATCGTCCATGGAAAAAGTATCAAATTGAATTCAGGGAATTAGAAATTGAAAAAACACGAGGAGACGTTCAAGCTGCTTCTACAAACTTAGAACTCAATGAAGATTATTCTGTATTGAAGGCTCAAATTGAAATGGCGCAAAATAAAGTTGATTCACGTCAGGAAGAGATTGAGTCCATTGAAAGTGATATTCAAAAATTAGAAGCTAAGTTATATGCAAAAAACCAAATATATCAATTTGCGAAAGCAGATTATGACGTGGCCAAATATAATTTTGAACAAGCGCAACATGGCAACGGCAATCTTTTATCTACAGAAAAAATTCTAAGCAAACTAGAAGCATTGACTTCTGCCAGCAAATTAAATGCTGAAGTTATAGAAGGTAAAGTTGAAGCAAAAAATAATGAGTTAAAAATTATTCGCCAATCATTGAAAGAAGCGAATGATGCTATTACAGCTATTTCCCGTGATAAAGATTTATTGGTCAGAAAATTGATAAAAATTGATCCCGAAGAAATGTCTTTCGCAAATAAAATTGGAAATATCGTTCGGGATGTACCCGTTTTAGATTTTATTGATCCTTACTATGAAGTTAAGCAGGTTGTCATAAAAGATATTGAAGATGATATGGTTTTTATGGGAGTTCCAAAAGTAGATCGGTGTATGACCTGTCATATGGGAATTGATAAAAATGGATTTGAAGAGGCACCCCAACCATATACAACCCATCCCAAATTGGATCTTTATTTAGGAGCGAATTCACCTCACCCCATGAATGAATATGGTTGTACCGGTTGTCATGCAGGCCGGGGCCGGGGTACTAATTTTATTTCATCAGCCCATAGTCCGAATAATCCTGAAATGGCAGAAAGATGGGAGAAAAAATTAGAATGGCATCCGCTGCACCACTGGGATACGCCGATGCTTCCCATGAAATATGTAGAAGCATCCTGTTTAAAATGTCATTCCAATTCCATTCCGATTAAAGATTCTCCAAAATTGGCTTTGGGCATGACCATCGTTGAAAAGGGAGGATGTTTTGGCTGTCACCAAATTGATGGCTTTGAGAATACATCCAAACCTGGTCCAGGTCTGAGAAAAATTGCTGCAAAAACGACGAAAGATTTTGCATATAAATGGATTTATGACCCGCGTGGTTTTAGAGAAAATACCTGGATGCCCCATTTCTTTAAACAGGTAAATTCACAAGATCTTGAATCTGTGAAGCGGACAGATCAAGAAATCCATGCCATTGTTTCTTATTTATTTGATAGAAGTGAAGCATTTAAAATGGAGAAAATGCAAAATAAGGGAAATGCAGATAATGGTCGAATGCTGGTGAATTCTGTAGGATGTTTAGGCTGTCATGCAACGGAGGGAGAAGAGCAGGTTGCATTGAAATCGGTCAATTCCATGCGTCGTGAACATGGCCCGAACTTGATCAATCTCGGTTCCAAAACAACCCAAAAGTGGATATACAATTGGATTCGCGATCCTCAGGGTTATCATTCTGGCACTAAGATGCCAAACTTGCGACTTTCTAAACAGGAAGCGTCTGATATTTCCGCCTTTTTGATTGGCCAGAGAGATAAAGATTTCGAAAAGAATCCCAGGCCCGAAGTTGATGAAAATGAATTAAACTTGATAGCTTCCGATTTGTTATCGTCCATATTACGAAAAAATGAGATAACAGCACGATTGGGCAGCATGAGTCTTGATGAAAAATTAAATTATGTTGGTGGAAAACTTATCCGCCAATACGGGTGTTTCAGTTGTCATGATATTGATGGATTTGAAGATGCCAAACCCATTGGAACCCCCCTTTCTACCGAGGCAAGCAAGCTGATTACTAAATTAGATTTTGGCTATTTTCATGATGAAATTCCTCATACTAAATGGGATTGGTTTAAACAAAAAGTAGATAATCCCCGCATTTTTGATATGATACCTCAGGAGGATCATTCCTATAAAATTAAAGTAAAAAATCCATTGGATAAATTACGAATGCCTCATTTTGGATTGAACGATCAGGAATTGGACGCTGTAACAACTGTCATCATGGGTTGGGTGAAAGATGAAATTCCCACGACTAAACTCCCGGCGAGAAATGAACGGAATATTGCCATCGAAGCTGGTGAAAAATTGATTCGGCAATATAATTGTCAAGGGTGTCATGCAATTGATGGTGATGGTGGCGCGATTCAGCCGACAATCGCATCCTGGATTGGCGACATTGCAGATGAAACGAACGCAGAAGATCGCGGCACCGTATTATCCTTTTCGCCGCCCATGTTGAATACAGAGGGACGAAAAGTACAACCGGATTGGCTATTAAAGTTTTTTAAGAATCCAACAATGATTCGGCCCAATTTGGCTGTCCGAATGCCCACATTTAAAATGATGTCCGATGATGATTGGAATACCATCATTAAATATTTCCAATTGAAAGATGGTCAAACCTTACCATATGAGAATCCACATATGGTAAATAAACAGTCTACATCATACAAGGCTGGAGATGTAATTGCAGACATGGGTGGGTGTCAGAATTGTCACTTTTATGGGAACCAAAAACCACGACAGGCTGCTGTCACTTGGGGGCCAAACTTGGCATTGACGAAAGAACGACTCCGTCCTGAATGGCTTATTGAATGGTTCAAGGATCCCCAAGTAATAATGCCAGGCACAAAAATGCCTGCACCTTATATTCCTGTTGATGAACCGGTGGCTTCTGTAAAAGAGGTCTGGGGGAAGAATGTAGCCAAACTGCATAGCGAACCGGAGAAATTATTGGAAGCCATCCGTGACTTTACATGGGGTGTTTCGGGCCCTGTGGATGTATCTAAAATTGTAAAAGCCCATTTGGCGAGAGAAGGATACGGTTTCGTGATTGAAGATGATGATGATTGGGGCGACGAAGACTGGTAAAAAAGTTAATTTGGAATCAAAAATATCAAAAAAACGATAAAAATGAAAAAGAGGATTTTATTAATCATTTTATAATTCAGTTTTAAAAACCTCGGAAATTTCTGAGGTTTTTTTATTTATATTTGGTAAAGCCATGAAGACCAAAGCTGCAGTTTTATTCGACATAAATACCCCATTTAAAATAATGGAGTTGGATATAG
>JAPYOT010000020.1:23658-25500 GCA_029938045.1 Fidelibacterota bacterium
GACATAAATACCCCATTTAAAATAATGGAGTTGGATATAGATCCACCCAAAGCGAACGAAGTGCTTATTAAAATGAGTGCTGTAGGGGTATGTCATAGTGATTTGCATTTACGAACGGGAGATACGCAACATCAACTACCGGTAGTCCCGGGGCATGAAGGGTGCGGATATGTGGCGGATTTAGGTCAAAATGTTTCACGGGTGAAAAAGGGTGATAAGATTGTATTGAATTGGGCACCCAATTGTGGAATATGTTTTTATTGCAGAAAAGAAAGGCCTGGTCTGTGTGAAGCATTTACAGGCAATATTTGGAAAGGTAATTTGATGGATGGAACGTCCCGGTTATCGATCAATAGCAGTGATGTTTTTCATTATTGTGCGCTATCTTGCCTTTCAGAATATGCGGTTGTCCCGGAAGAATCCTGTATAAAAATTCCCGATAAAATCCCCGATGAGGTTGGTGCATTAATTGGATGTGCCGTTACAACAGGGGTCGGTTCCGTTTTGAATACAGCACAGGTTAAAAAAGGTGATTCTGTCGCTGTGTTTGGTGCAGGTGGGGTGGGGCTTAGTACCATCATGGGTGCCGCATATGCTGGTGCAAAAAAAATTATATCAATCGATATTGTCTCCGAAAAATCTTCAATGGCTAAACTGTTGGGAGCAACAGATTTTATAATTTCCAATGATGATTCTATTAATCGTATTTACTCATTAACAGAAAACAGGGGAGTGGATTTTGCTTTTGAAGCAGTAGGACTTACCCAACTTCAAGAAATGGCAATGGAAGTTGTTCGGCCAGGAGGCACTTTAGTCCTATCCGGCATCTCGCCAATGGGTTCGAAAACAAATTTATCCGGTGCCATGTTGACCCGCCAGGAAAAAACGGTAAAAGGATCTTACTATGGAACCTCAGATGCCAACCGGGATTTCATAAAATATGCTCATCTATATTTAGGTGGAAAATTGCCTATCGATAAAATGATTTCCAAACTATATAGTTTAGAACAAGTTAATATTGCCTATGAAGATATGATGAGTGGACAAAGTGGAAGAGGAATTATACGGTTTTGATTGTGATTCCTTAAGAAACCTCGAAATTTATATAAATAAAAAAGCCTCCCTTTTGGGAGGCTTTTTCAAAAGAATAGATTTAAGATTAAAATTATTTTTTCTTCTTTTTTGGCCGTTTGAAATTGAAGTCAACGGATGCTGATCCACCTTTGATAGTTACACTTTGGGTAAGTACTTTATTCTTGAACTTTTCTTGCCAAGCAACAATTTCATACGTACCATCTGGGACATTTGGAATATTAAATGTACCATCTGCTCCTGTGACAGCAAAGTAAGGATGATCAAATACTTGTGTATAGCTTTTCATCCAAGGGTGGACATCACATTTGATCACAAAAACATCTTCAGACTTATCGAAGACTGTTGAAATTTCTTTAAGTGATTTTGGCATACCTTTATTGAATTCTCTATTGACTTTTGGTAAGGCATGGATATTGTGCATGGTAGCATCACTGTTAAGAATTTTAACCGGTTGGCCAGCCATAACACCCATTACATGGGGAGAATACATACAGCCATTTTGATCGATGATCGCAGCAGCAGATGTAGCCTTTCCGCTAAAACTCACACCTTTTAAGTACACAAGAACATTTGCCAAGTTACCATCCGCATCTACAATAAATGATTCAGAAATAGCTGCTTCTTTATGGGATGCTGCACACACAGGATCAGCATCCATACGGAGGCGTTTCGATTTGGGTGCTTTACCTACATATTTTACACGACCGGAAACATCCCCAGCAAATAAGGTGGTAACAGCCAAACTGC
>JAPYOT010000021.1 GCA_029938045.1 Fidelibacterota bacterium
AGGACTCCTAAGTCATTCCCTACCTTTGTAAAGGCTAAAACTGCCCGGTCAAGATGATCTTTATCCATTCCGGCTGAAATCTGTACGCGAATTCGGGCTTCTCCTTTAGGTACAACAGGGAAGAAGAAACCGATCACATATATTCCTTCATTCAATAAAGCAGCGGCCATGTCCTGGGCCAATACCGCATCATATAACATGATGGGTACGATGGGATGAATGCCCGCTTTGATGTCAAAACCAGCTGCAGTCATTTTTTCCCGAAAGTAAGACGTATTTTCTTCGACTTTGTCCCGTAGTTCGGTAGATGCAGATAATAATTCAAATGCTTTTATGCTTGCTGCCACGATGGAGGGTGCAACCGAATTGGAAAATAAATAGGGCCTGGATCGTTGTCTCAGCAGTCTGATGATTTCCTGTCGCCCTGTGGTAAACCCACCGGAAGCGCCGCCCAATGCCTTTCCCAATGTGGAAGTAAAAATATCAATTTTATTCAAGACACCACGATATTCTGCGGAACCACGACCGGTTTTTCCTACAAACCCTGTGGCGTGTGAATCATCCACCATCACCATTGCATCGTACTTTTCTGCCAGTATTGTAATTTCATCCAACCTGGCGATAAATCCATCCATAGAAAAAACGCCATCTGTGGCAATCAGGCGAATACGCGCATCTTTGGATTCTTTAAGTTTTTCTTCCAAATTCGCCATATCATTATTGGCATAGCGAAGCCGTTGTGCCTTGCAGAGGCGAATTCCATCGATGATAGATGCATGGTTCAGTGCATCCGAAATAATCGCATCTTCTGGCCCAAGCAATGTTTCAAATAATCCGCCGTTTGCATCGAAACAGCTCGTATAGAGAATGGTGTCATCTGTACCAAAAAATTGAGAAATACTTGTTTCTAATTCTTTATGAATATCTTGCGTACCGCAAATAAACCGGACAGATGCCAACCCAAATCCATGATCATCCAATGCTTGTTTAGCCGCAGCAATTAAATCGGGGTGATTGGCCAACCCCAAATAATTATTGGCGCAAAAATTGAGAACATCGCCCCCTTCTTGGGTGGAAATGCCTACACCTTGGGGCGTTGTTATAGTCCGTTCTTTTTTATAAAGCCCTTCAGATTCAATCTGGGAAAGGGTTTCCACGAAATATTGCTTAGAATCATTCATTTGTAATAAATAGGTTTTTTCCTTCAAATAGTTTTGTACCATTTTTATAGCTAAAATATTTCCGGTTTTCACACGAAATGTATTCAATATCAACCGGTGTCAGCTGTCTCCGAATTGATGGCCAGTATTCACCTTGTAACGATATCATCTTTTCTATGGTTGCATGATGATTCTCCAAATCAAGATGGTTTTGTAATCGATCTAAGTATGGCTTTGCGCCAATGCCAGTAGGCACAGGGCTTTCTGGACTTATGATGTCAGGTCTAACCCAAGAGATGTCTATAACAGTCATAAAAATCGGGAAATCATTGGTCATTTGAAAAGTTTGATTTATTAAATTAGTTGCCGTTACAACATTACGATTAGATGCTAAAATGTTATCTAATAGGAAATCGATAATGTTAGGAAAAAGTTCAGTGCAGGCTTCCAGCCTATCGTATTTGATTCCATCCCAGTGTACAGGTACAACAGGATAAGCTTCAGATGACCAAGGTTGGTCCATTTGGTTTAACAAAAGGTCCTTAAGGATCGATGGGTTCTTTAAATCTGAAGGGGTAAGACGATTTAATGTTGTTTGTTGGTTGCACCAACGGGCGAAGAAAAGGGCATGGATTAATTCTTTTAAAGAACTTTTTACGGGATCACAAAATTGTAATACAGCTTTTGATCCTTTGTCGTCTTCTCTGAAAGTATTGAGAAAACGTCCTTGTTGAAAAATTGGATCAGACGTCCACGGTGGCTTTTCACCATTTTCACGCTTTATACGAATGTTTTCTCGTTCTTTACACCAATCAAAAAATGATTTTACGGGGTCGTCAATTATCAATCCGTCTAAAGTCTTTTCATATGGATTATTCATTATTTTATTACTGTAACGTTGTAGAGTGGCAAAATTATTTTATTATAAGAAATATCGGTGTTTTCCAGTTTTTCACACTGCAAACTATTTACCATTCTAAGACAACCTTCCCACAATTCCCTGATGCCATAATATCAAATCCTTTTTGGAAGTCATCCACAGGAAAAGTATGGGTTAATACGCCAGATATATCCAAACCACTCCGAAGCATTTGGGTCATTTTGTACCAGGTTTCATACATTTCTCTTCCATATATCCCCTTGATATGTAGTCCCTTAAAAATAATATCATCCCAATTAATTTGTGTGGATTTTGGTAGAAGGCCCAGTAGCGCAACACGTCCACCATTATACATGTTTTCCAGCATATCTTTGAATGCATTTGGATTTCCCGACATTTCTAATCCTACATCAAACCCATTGACCATATTCAATTCTTTGTATGAATCTCGGATATTTTCTTTGATCACATTCACCGCTTTTGTGGCACCCATTTTGCGAGCTAAGTCAAGCCGGTATTCATTCACATCGGTTATAACCACATTGCGTGCGCCGACAAAATTGCAAATGGCTACTGCCATGATTCCAATGGGACCGGCCCCGGTAATGAGGACATCTTCCCCAACCATTTCATACGATAATGCTGTGTGAGCCGCATTTCCAAATGGGTCAAAGAATGCGGCGATTTTTGATGGAATATCTTTATGGATGGGCCATACGTTGGATTCGGGAATCACCAAATATTCAGCAAACGCACCATCACGATGAATACCAATGCCTACTGTTTTATGACATAAGTGTCGTTTCCCCGCCCTGCAGTTTCTACAATAACCGCAGGTAATATGGCCTTCTCCCGACACACGATCTCCCGGATTATAATGGGTAACACCGGGTCCAATTTCTTCCACGATACCACAGAATTCATGTCCAGTGACCAATGGGAGCTCAAGGGTTCGTTGGGCCCATTCATCCCAATTATAGATATGAAGATCAGTCCCGCAAATAGCCGTATGGGTTATTTTGATTTTGACATCATTGGTACTACAAGGGGGGACAGGAACATCTTCCAGCCAAATCCCTTTTTCGGGTGATTTTTTAACTAATGCTTTCATTCAGTAATCGATAAGTAAATTTACATGTATTTATTGAATGAAAAAATTTAATGGGTTATACTTCCCATCCCCAAAGGAATAAAGTAGATAAATTATGACTCAACTAAAAAAAACACTGGGACTTTTTGACGGCATTGCACTGTTGGTGGGCATCACCATTGGCTCCGGCATCTTTGCCACGCCCCAAATTATTGCTGGATATTTAGATTCTTTTTCAACCATTATTATACTGTGGATTGGTGTGGCTATGTTTGTTTTCACCGGTGCACTCATTTATGGAGAGTTGGGAAGCCGATTTCCCAAAACAGGCGGTGAATATGTGTATATTCAAAAAGCATTCGGCCCTTTTTGGGGTTTTTTGTTTGGCTGGGCACAATTGGTTATTATCCGTACCAGCCCTGCTGCAGGGCTGAGTCTAATTACGGCTAATTATCTTGGCTACTTTTTACCCATGGACCAGACTACCAAAATGATAGTTGCCAGTGGAATCATCATCATATTTGGTTTCATCAATTATCTTGGCGTTGAGCGGGCTAGTCTGTATAATAAAATGTCTTCCTCAATTAAAATTGGAGGATTATTTTTATTTGCACTTGTGGGTCTCATCATGATGAATGGAGATTTTAATCAATTATCTATTTCAGAAACGGCAATGGGAAGATTAGGATCAACCGGCAATATTGTGGCTGCTCTTATGCTGGTTCTTTTTTCATTTATTGGCTGGGATCGAGTGGGGTATGTGGCTGGAGAAATGAAAAACCCTGCCAAGGTGATTCCCCAAAGTATGATCTCTGGGATTGCAGTTATTATATTACTCTACCTCAGTTCCAACCTACTTTACCACAGTGTATTAGGGATGGAAGGGATGCGTAATAGCACCATTGTCGCTTCGGATACTGCCATAAAATTATTTGGACCTATTGGCGCCGGTTTGATTTCAATCATGGTGATTATTTCTGCCACGGGAAGTATCAATGGAACTATTATGTCAGCCAGCCGGGTGTATTATGCCATGGCCAGGGATGGACTCATGTTCAAGTGGCTAAACCACGTAGATTCAAAATACCAATCACCCACTCACGCTATAATGGCTCATTGTATTTGGGGGATTGCGCTCATTTTAATCCGGCAAAATTTTGAAACTATTGTGTCGGGGATGGTGTTCGCAATCCTGATATTTTATGGTTTTACTACTGTTGCATTTTTCAAGTTTCGTCAGACTAATTCAGGTGAGAAGGATGGATATCGCGTGCCGTTTTATCCGGTTTTACCGGGGGTATATTTGGCGGGGATTATCATTTTAGTTTTATTGCGAGCATATTATGAAACAGGAAAATCAGTCCATGACCTGACCTTTGTTTTGACAGGAATTCCGGTATATTTTCTTTTATTCAAAAAACGATTGAATCGTGAATAAAATATGGATTTAAAAGGAGTTTCGATGAAACATATAATATCATTATTATTATTGTTGGTTGGGTATGTGGTTGCCGAGGGAAATTCATCTGGCACCCACAATATTTCTTTTGCCACAACAGAAGGCACCTGGATGAGTGTGGATATGTCTCCCAATGGTAAAACAATCGCATTTGATTTATTGGGTCATATTTATTTGCTTCCAATTTCCGGTGGAAAAGCAAGGGCTATTACGAATGGAACCTCATGGAATATGTTTCCTCGGTTCAGCCCAGATGGAAATACAATTTTGTTCACATCTGACAGAAGCGGCAGCGATGATTTGTGGACTCAAGATTTGTCCTCTGGCGAAATGAAAAATATTTCTGGGATGAAATTGCCGGTTCATCAAGGTACTTGGTCCAATGATAGCCGCCATGTATTTGGGACTGCCTTGAATATGAAAGTCCGACATCCTGTTTATATGTTTAATATGTATGGGGAAAAACAGGAGATTGTTCCCGCAGGGAGTCGATCACCTATGACTCATTTTGAGATGCATCCATCCAATGGCTTAATCTATTTTGAGCATGGTGACGGGAGCCTTTATCGAAGTGGAGATCGGATAAAAACGTACGATACGAATTCCGGTGAAATTAAAATTTATATCGATCGTCCCGGAGGGGCTACAAATCCACGTTTATCTCCGGATGGGAAAAAACTCGCTTATATCCACCGCGATGATCGCCAAACCGTCCTGGTCATTCATGACATATATTCCAAAGAAGAAAAAGTCATCAATCGTCAATTGGATTTTGACCGTCAGGATAGTGGAAGTTTTTATGGATCATATCCCAATTTGGCTTGGCATCCCAATGGCCGGGAAGTATTTGTTACATATAATGGTGGTATCCATGGGATAAAGGTGGCAAATGGAAATGTACGGGATATTGAATTTGAGGCGTTAGTTGATCGTGATGTGAAAAATACGATTCGGTTTAAGGTGGATATTCCTCAAGAATTGGTCACTACAAGATCCCATCGCTGGTCTCAAAAAACACCTGGCGGAATTTTATTTGAAGCCCTGGGAGATCTATATCTGAAAAAGGAATCAAAACTGACAAATTTAACCGAATCTTCTGATCATGAAACCAACCCGGTTTATGACCCTTTGTCTAAAAGTATTTTTTATGCGTCTTGGAATGATAAAGAAATGGGTGCCATTTATAGGATGAATTTGCGAGGAAAAAACCGTAAAAAGCTCACAAAGGTAAAAAGCCAATATGGGTCCATTACTATTTCACCCGATGGTAAAAAAATAGCATATATACGTGGCGCAGGATCCTTAACCAATGGAAAACACTTGGAGAGTCAACAAGATTTTGTTTTAGCAATTATTAACAAGGACGGGAAGGAAAATGTCTTAACAGAAATCGGATGGAGTGGGAATCGGTATGCAAAACGTCCCCCCACTGTATATTTTGGAAGTAATAATCGAATTTATTTTTCTGAATACGTAAATGATATTTTAACGATTAAATCCATCACCCATAATGGGTTAGATAAAATGGAAATTGCCAAATTCACGAATGCAACAAGAGCTGTTATTTCCCCAGATATGAAGTGGGTTGCATTTCGGGAATATCATCGCAGTTTTATTGCACCATTTGAGTTCCTGGGGAAAGTGCTTACAATTAGTGCGGCAGACAGTAAAGGATTTACGCAAAGAGTGGATTCAGATGAAGATGGAGATTTCATGTCCTGGAGCGGCGATAGTCAATCGCTGTATTGGACGCGGGGTAAATATCATTACGAAAAATCAGTAGATATGATTTTGGACAGTAGTAATACATCGGAAAAATTTGATTTATCCTTTACCTATAATATTGAGCGACCGAATACATCTATCGCCCTTACAAACGTTCGTGTGTTAACAATGAATGGACAGAAAGAGGTATTAGAAAATGTTACAATATTAATTGAGGGTGATGAGATTCACGCAGTAGGAAACAATATTAAAATCCCACCCAAAACGAAAATATTCGATTTGGGTGGCAGGACGGTTATGCCCGGCATGTTTGATGCCCACGGTCATTATGGGAGTCCCGTCTCTGCGTTGAATGTGATTGAACAGCGTTTATATGGTCTTCAGGCAAATTTGGCTTATGGCGTCACAACCATGTACGATGTTTATGGCACGACCCAAAAAGATTTTTGGGTGTCTGATATGATCCAAAAAGGAGACATTCCCGGACCGAGGATTTACTCTGTAGGCGATCCGATTTTTGTAACAAAGTACCGATCCAAAATGTATCGCCCCATTCAATCATTGGAGGATGCTTTAGATCATGTTCAATTCAATAAAGATCACGGTGCAACGGCGGTGAAGGATTACTCAAATCACACCCGAGCGGCTCGACAGTATTTGGCTGAAGCCTGTCGAAGATTAGGTATGAATCTGGTGAGTGAATCTTTTGGCAATCCCCAAATGAATCTCACCCAACTGGTGGATGGGTTTACCGGTCTGGAACATACCATGGGATTAGAGCCACTTTACGATGATGTGCTTACGTTGTTTTCAAAATCAAAAATGGGAATAACACCCACATTAATTGTTGTTTATAATGGTCCTTCCGGCGAAACTTATTTTCATCAAACAGAAAGACTTTGGGAGAATAAAAAGCTCCTGAACTTTTTTAGGAAAGATGAGTTGATTCGGTATCGCCGTCCCAACTTTTACTGGCCCGATGATCATTATGCCAAACAAATGGACCAGGCCCTGATAAAACTTTATGATCGCGGCGTTAAACTGCATATGGGTGCCCATGGGCAAATGATGGGATTAGGCGCCCATTGGGAAATGGAACTATTTACTCACGGTGGTTTTTCAAATTATGATGCCATAGAAATTGCAACAATTAATGGGTTTAAGCATCACGGTCTGGACCATAAGCTCGGGTCAATCGAACCGGGGAAATTGGCGGATATGGTCATTATGACCAAGAATCCATTAGATAATATTCGGAACACACGGTCAATCGAATATGTAATAAAAAATGGGATCGTTTATAGTGGGAATGATGCAGGACAAGTATTCCCAAAAAAAGAGCAGGTGCGACGGTTATATTTTAAAGAATAGATGTATTTTTGATACGGCCTTTCTTATTGATTCCAATTATTCATTATGGGTTTATTGTATAAACAAAGAATCCGCGACGATTTTCTTAGGATAGACTTTTCATTATGGCACATATTATTTAATTAAAAAATCAAAAAGGTGGTATGGGCAAAACAACCACATCGGTAAACCTGACCTTTGTTTTGACAGGTATTCCAGTATATTTTCTTTTATTCAAAAAACGAATGAATCACCAATAGTATTGGTAATGACATTAACTGAAGGAGTTTTAATGAAAAAATTGCTTACCCTTACGTTAACCATGGGAATTTTATTTAGCGAAGAAAAGTCGGATAGTTTGGGGAATAAACTGCCGCTGGTGCCGACGAGAACAATTTCATTCAAAACCACGGAAGGAACCTGGATGTCTCTTGATGTTTCTCCAGATGGGCGATTTATCATTTTTGATTTATTGGGAGATATATATACAATTCCATTTCGTGGTGGTAAAGCAAACTCGATTACCTCAGGAATCCCTTTTGACTCCCAGCCTGTCTATTCCCCTGACGGAAAACAAATTGCCTTTGTGAGTGATCGAGGCGGATCTGAAAATTTATGGGTAGCCGATGTTAATGGCGGGAATCCTAAGCAACTTAGCAAATCAAATAATGGGCAATATGCATCACCCATTTTCACCCATGATGGTCATTATGTCATTGTTTCACAAACCACCTGGCCCCAAAGGACATTTGAAATATGGATGTATCATGTAAATGGAGGGTCGGGTATTCAGGTTACCAAATCAAAAGCAAACGAAAATGTGTCAGGAAATCAACGGAAAAATGCACTGGGTGTTACCCTGTCTCCCGATGGGAAATATATGTATTACGCGAACCGCAAAGGCGGATTTTCATACAATGCAAAATTTCCAATGTGGCAAATCGCCAGGCGAAATATGGTCACAGGTGAAGAAGATGTTATCACCCGGGCAGAGGGAAGTGGGATCAAACCAAAAGTATCTCCGGATGGAAAATTTCTTGTATATGGTACCCGGTATAAAACACAAACAGGACTTAGAATTCGAAATTTGGAAAATGGGAATGATGAATGGCTTGTCTACCCCATTGTTAGAGATGATCAGGAATCCCGTTTCACCCGTGATGTTCTCCCTACCTATGATTTTACGCCCAACGGGAGGGAACTTATATTTACGAAAGATGGAGGGTTCCATCGCATCAACCTTAAAACAAAAACAATTAAATCGATTGATTTTAGTGTTGAAGTGAATTTGGATATGGGCCCGAAATTATCATTTCCTTATGAAATCCCTGATGGTCCAATTGAATCACGAATCATCATGGATCCAGTTCTGTCACCCAATGGAGAAAAGATAGTCTTTTCCACATTCATGCATTTGTATTTAGCCGACGTAGAATCAGGTGAACATGAACGGGTGACTAAAAGTAAAAGAGGTGAATTTCATCCATCATGGAGTCCTGACGGCAGATACATTGTCTATGTAACGTGGGAAGCTGGAGTTGGTCATATTTGGAAGGTGAGAGCCCAAGGTCAAAGTACACCCAAAAAATTGACAAAGACGCCTGCATTTTATGCAAATCCTGTGTTTAGTCTGGATGGTAAGACCATCGTGGCATTACGCGGATCAGCCATTGAACGGTTGAGAACTCAGGGTGAATTTGGTGGTCCAAGTGTTCCGATGGATCTGGTTTCATTGAGTGCCAATGGGAGTGAAACTTCCTTGATAATGCCATCAAGAGGATTAGGAAAACCGTTTTTTACTGATGACCCAGATCGTGTCTATTTGAATGGTTTTAGTTATAGCGGTGTAGGGCGTGGGAATGGTGTCATTTCCATCAGATTAGATGGGACTGATCGCCGGGAACATCTGGCTGTGAAAGGGAAAGGCTACTACGGGAGTGAAAAACCGGTAAATGCCCGGGATATTCAGTTAAGCCCCAACAATCAATGGGCATTAGCCGGCGTAAATAACCAGCTTTATATATTGCCCGTTCCAACAGTGGGTGGAAAGGCACCGGTTGTGGATGTAAATAAGCCGACGATTCCTGTAAGAAAACTGACTGATGTAGGCGCTGATTATTTTAACTGGGCCGATAATGGCAAAACGATTACATGGGCAGTAGGGTCAACCTTCTACCGTTTGCCTTTAGATTCCGTTTCCTTTGAAGAATCAAAAAATGATACGGGAAAATTGATTCCAAAATCACTACCGGCACTGGAAACCAAAATTACCGTAACTACAGATAGAGTCCATCCAGATGGTTTGATTGCCTTAACAGGGGCAAGAATCATCACCATGAAGGGGGATGAAGTCATTGAAAATGGTGTGGTGATTGTTAAAAATAACCGAATTCAGAAGGTAGGCAGTGCTAATGTAATTCGAGTACCTAAAGAGGCCCATGTTGTGGATGTCAGGGGAAAAACCATTGTTCCTGGATTTGTGGATACCCACGCCCATTGGGGGGAAGTCCGGAAGGGTGTTTTAGATCGCCAAAACTGGACTTTTCTGGCAAATGTGGCCTGGGGCGTTACCACCGGATTGGATGTTCAAACCTCTACCAATGATATTTTCGCCTACCAGGATTTGGCCGATGCGGGTGTATTAATTGGACCTCGGGCATTTAACACGGGTCCAGGGATTTTTTCCAACAACGATTTCCAAAGCAAGGATGAAGCCCTAGGCGTAATGAAGCGATATCGTGATCATTATGGCACGCGTAACTTAAAATCATATTTGGCAGGAAATCGGAAACAGCGCAATTTCATTGTTCAAGCCGCCTATGAGCTAGGTATGATGCCTACCACAGAAGGCGCCCTAGATTTGAAATTGGACTTGACCCATGCCATAGACGGATTTCATGGGAATGAACATGCACTACCGATTGTACCCCTTTATAAAGATGTGGTGGAATTGATGGCACAGTCCGGCATCACTTACACGCCAACCTTGTTGGTGGCCTACGGTGGTCCCTGGGGAGAAAATTTTTATTATACGACAGAAGAAGTACATGATGATCCCAAAGTTCAGCGCTTTATCCCCGATAATATTATTCAGGCCCGAACGCGCCGTCGCCCCTGGTTTCGCAAAGATGAACATGTATTTTCAAAACTGGCAGCTCAAGCGACTAAAATTGTCCGTGCGGGTGGATTGGTGGGTGTAGGGGCCCACGGTCAATTTCAAGGGTTGGGATATCACTGGGAATTGTGGTCCCTTCAAAGCGGCGGCATGACAGAAATTGAAGCGTTGAGGGCAGCAACATTGAACGGGGCTAAAATTATCGGTGTCGGTAATGATGTTGGGTCCATTGAAGCAGGTAAACTGGCCGATATGGTCATTTTAAACAAGAATCCACTTGTAAATATTCGCAATACCAATACAGTGAAATACGTCATGAAAAATGGTTTTCTTTATAAAGCGAATTCCATGGATGAAATCTGGCCAAAAAGTAGTTCCTTGCCACCATTATGGTGGTGGAACGACGGACCAGAAAAATAGATCATTCACCAGTTCCTAATGCATATACGATCTTTTATTCTTTGCCTCATTATATCCTTATGTTCAATCGTTGCCCAGGATCGACCCGAGGTTGTGGCCACTCGAACGGAATTAACCATCAAGGTTGACGGCCTGTTAGATGAGCCTGTTTGGGCTACCATTAAACCGATTACTGAATTCGTCCAACGACTCCCCTTGGATGGAGGTGAGCCAACGGAAAAGTCCGAAATGCGAATCCTCTATGATGATGATCATCTATATTTTGGATTTACTTTTTTTGATAGTGAACCTGAAAAAGTTCGTGCGACGATTCTTAATCGAGGTGGCTGGATTCATAGGGATGATAAGTTAGAAATTGCACTTGATACTTATTTAGATCGAAGAAATGCTTATTTATTTGAAATGAATCCATTGGGGACACAAGATGATGCATTGATCTCTGATGAAAGTCGTCCAAGTTTAGATGAGTGGGCTTGGGATGGTGTATATATAAGCGAAGGCCGAGTCACTGATTATGGTTGGGTATTAGAAGTGGCTATTCCATGGAATACCTTAAGATTCCCAAGTAAGGATGAATTGACTATGGGATTAGCCGTAAAAAGATATATCAATAGAAAAAATGAGAGTGCAATTTGGCCACATATTGGTTTGGAATATAGTTCAGATGTTTATCAAGTGTCTCAATATGCAAATCTTAAAGGATTAAAAGATATTAAGAGGGGTAATGACATAAAAATTAAACCTTTTGGTATTATAGGATCTCAAAAACAAATCTTAGAAGATGAAACTATATCTGATAATTTGGGAAATGGTGGGGTTGATCTTTACTATGGATTGAAATCTAACTTGACCCTCAATTTGACTTATAATACGGATTTTGCTCAGGTAGAATCAGATAACGCTCAAATTAACCTTACAAGATTTAGCCTATTTTATCCCGAAAAAAGAGAATTCTTTTTGACACGATCCAAATTATTTTCGTTTGGGAATTCACGCCAAACCGAGGTGTTTTTTAGCCGAAAGATCGGGTTGAATCAGGATGTCGTTGGCGGCACACGCTTGTTTGGTCAAATTGGAAAAACATCCGTTGGCGCATTGAATATCCATACTCGAGACGATGGAGATTTACCTGCAACCCATTATAGTGCAATTCGACTAAGGAAAGATGTTCGTGATCGAACAACGGTTGGGGCCATCATTACGGATGTGTCAAGTAAAGGGGTCCGTAATTCCGTTTATGGTATTGACGGTCAAATGAGGTTTTGGGGAAATAGCAGTGTTTCGGCCTGGTACAGTCAGGTGGATGATACAAGTCTTGTAGGACCTTCTGCTGCATCCATGATTAAGTTGGATTTGAGAAATGATCGTTATTTTTTAACGACAGGTCAGCACCGTGTGGATGAAGATTTTCGACCGGGTCTAGGATTTGTCCAAAGAAATGATATGGTAGGTACTGGTGCGATAATGGGATTTACACCAAGAGTAGGGAATGGAGAAGAACTAATTCGCCAAATGAGATTTACCTTATACGTAAGAGATGTTAAGAATCTTGAGGGTCTTAGTGAGACGAGCATTATAAATGGTGGAATTGATGCTATTTTTGAATCGAGAGATAAAATTGGATTAAAAATTATTCAAGAGAAAGAAAAATTATCTAATGGTTTTACTTTAGGTAATGGACTTGAAATTCAGAAGGGAAACTATATTGATAGAAAAATTTCATTCTCGGCTAGAACGAATCAGAGCAGGGGTGTTTGGGGTAACTTCGCCATTTCAAAAGGAGATTATTTTGGTGGAAATAAAACGAGTTGGGCTGGCTCCATTGGGAAACAGTTTTCCAATCATTTGACCTTGTACGGATCTGCCAACCAAAATATTATATTTATGTCCAACCAAGGCGAATTCACAGCAAATATTTATGGATTTACTGCTGAAGTTGCATTAAACCGAAAATGGTTTGGGAAAGCCCTGATTCAGTATGATAATTTTTCAGAACAACTCCAATTGTATTGCCGCATTAATTGGATTCATACGCCGGGGAGCGATCTGTTTATCGTATTGAATCAACGCTATGATATGGCCGGGCCAAAGTCCAGTTTGGTCCAAGGTACACAAGTGGTGAAGTTGACATATCTTTTTCAAATATAAGTGACCGGCTTATTGTTTCCACAGGTTTGTCGCACCTAAATTATTGACTTCTATTTCGCTAAATAGATTCAATTTCGATGAGTAGAATTATTTCATTAACCAATCAAAAAGGCGGTGTGGGTAAAACCACTACTTCGGTCAACTTGTCCGTGAGTTTAGCCGTGTCTGAGGTGAAAACACTTCTCATAGATTTGGATCCTCAATCCAATGCCACTACAGGGATTGAAGAATTGTTGGTGGATTCTCAGAAAAACATTTATGACGCATTGATTCGTGGCGCAACGACAAAGGATGTGATAACAAAAACTCAATTAAGTCATTTGGATATTATTACATCTACAAGCGATTTAGTCGGTGCGGAAGTTGAATTAGTGAGTATCATGTCGAGGGAACATCAATTGGAAAAAGTGTTAAAACCTATTCTAAAAAAATATGACTATATTTTGATTGATTGTCCACCATCCCTTGGATTGCTTACCCTCAATGCGCTCACCTGTTGTGATACAGTCATTATCCCAATCCAGTGTGAGTATTATGCATTAGAAGGATTGGGTCAGCTTTTAAATACAATTCGATTGGTTCAGAAAAATTTGAATCCAAATCTGGAAATAGAAGGTGTACTTTTAACCATGTTTGATGGAAGATTAAATTTATCCAAGCAGGTGGCAGATGAAGTGCGCGGTTATTTTAAAGAAAAAATATTCAAAACTGTCATCCAGCGAAATGTGCGATTAAGTGAAGCGCCAAGCTTTGGAAAACCTGCCTTACTTTATGATGCCAATTCCACCGGTGCACAAAATTATATGGCTTTGGCAGAGGAGATTATAATCCGTGACAACTAAACGACTTGGAAAAGGACTGGGTGCGTTGATTCGTCCTCCGGAAAAACAGGATATATCGCCTGCGGGCGTGACCAAAATCTCAATTTCAAAAGTGAAAATGAACCCTCACCAGCCTCGAAAATTATTTGATGAAAAAACATTAGGGGAATTAGAGGCCTCCATCCGTGAGAAGGGTATAATTACACCTATTACCGTTCGAGCCGACGGGGAGGGTTATATCCTGATCGCCGGCGAAAGGCGGCTACGGGCGTCCAAATTGGCGCAACAAAAAGAAATCCCCGCCTATATAATAGAAGTCACCAGCGAAGTCGAAATGATGGAAGTGGCTCTGATTGAAAATATTCAGCGGGAAAACTTGAACCCAATGGAAGAGGCGGAAGCATACGCAGTACTCCAGAGCGAATTCGGTTTAGCCCAAACGGCCATTGCAAAATCTGTAGGTAAAAATCGTTCAACTATCACCAATGCGCTTCGATTATTGCAATTGCCGCCGGAAATAAAAAAGAGTTTAAGAGATAATAAAATAACCGCCGGCCATGGTCGGGCCATATTGGCCATGAAAACACAGGTGGGGATGAATAAACTTTGGCATTTAATTTTAGATCAGAATTTATCTGTCCGTGGTGCGGAAGGGATTGTGAAAGAAAAAGCAGATTCAAGATCCAAGCCGAAATCATCTAAACAAAAAAGTGCTGCCATTCGCCAAATCGAAGACGAAATAATAGCGATTCTCGGGACAAAAGTCCGCATGAACCACAAAGGAAAAAAAGGCGGTTCCATAACAGTTGATTATTTTTCCGATGATGATCTGGAACGAATTCTGGATCTATTGCGATCAATCGAATAGATGGAATGAAACCGAGTCGATATACTTTCCTGATTGTACCGGACCATGATGGCGAGAATAAGCGCTATTCTTTTTCTCGAACGACCGTCATAACTATTATAATTTCCGTCATCATCCTTTTATCAGGAATGGTGATTTCGTTAGTCGTCTTGGCACCAAAGGTATTGGACCACAGGAGGTTGGAAAACCGGTACAATGAGGTAATAGGCGAAAGGACGAAAGTGTTGGAATTATATCGGGATTTAGAGCGATTAAAACAAATGGAAATGGTGGTACAAAAAGCATTGGGGACAGACTTAGATATGCGTAATACCGGTGATAGAGATTTAAATAAAATTATAGAGAATGAACCACTTAGATATGGATCCCTGAATCATATTCCATCCTTGATGCCCGTAAAAGGGTATGTGACACAGAAAATGATTGAAGAAAAAAATGCTGATAATCGTCGACATTATGGGGTAGATATTGCCGGGGTGTCCGGTGCAACGGTTATGGCTTCTGGAGGTGGCCAGGTGGTTTTTGCAGGTATGACGACGGAATTGGGTAATTTGGTGGTGATTTATCATGGAAATAATTATTTTACCTACTATGGACATAACGAATTATTAAAGGTAGATCAATACCAAAATGTAGATCGTGGTGATATAATAGCGACAATTGGAAGTTCAGGCAAGAGTTCGGGCCCCCATCTACATTTTGAAATATGGAAAGAGGGGAAAGCAGTGGATCCTTTGTTGTATTTTCCGGAATTAAATAAAACAAATATGAGTGTGGATTGATATGGCTAAAAATGAATATAAAGATGTAAATACAATGATTGGCGTTGATGCGGTCATTCAGGGTAATATTAATTGTCAGGGAGGCGTGGCGATATATGGAAAGGTTTTTGGGGATGTTACTTCCGAAGGGCCCGTAAGGGTCGCTCGTGGTGGAGAGGTCCATGGAAACGTCCAAGGGGCTGAATCTCAGATCGGCGGTACTGTTGATGGTAATGTCCGTGTAGAGAGTAGAGCCGTATTGGGGGCCGAATCCCAGCTTAAAGGTGATTTAATCTATCGCACCCTTGTCATTGAAGAAGGTGCCCAGTTCCAGGGGCATTGTGTTCTCGCTGGTAGTGAACCAATCGTTGAACCAAAAAACCAACAGGACCCGCCCCAGGTGGAAGATGATTCCGATCATCATGGGGAATGATTCTGATCATTTTTTCGGGAAATCCCTAAACCAGTTTCAGCGTTTCGTACGCCAGTCCGGTCCTGCTGCCGGTGCGGCCTATACATTGATGGGGGCCATCCTATTTTTGGGGGCTTTGGGATTTTTTTTGGATCAATATTTCAACACATCACCTGTATTACTTTTGTTAGGCCTTGGCTTAGGTATTGTGGTGGGATTTTATGAATTAGCAAAAACAATATTTAAAAAATGAGATTAATCATTTATTTAACGGCGATTGCGATGGGAATTTTTGGATTGGGTGTCGGAATCCAACCTGAATATAACATAGAAATATTCTGGGGAATTTTATTACCCTGGGCCGTGGCCGCCATTGAATTATTTATGGTATTCAGGGCGAAAGGTAAAGCCCCTCAATTGATGACAAAAATACTCATGACAGGTTTTGTCGGGAGAATGATTATCTTTGGTGCGTATTTATTGATAATATTCAACTTTTATTCTTTTGAACCGTACCCATTTATGTTTAGTTTTTCGGGCTCTTTTCTGGCGTTTCATACGCTGGAAGCGTTCGTGTTGAAGTCCCTTTATTAATCGTAAAAATTTTAGACATAACAAATGATATCAGGCGGTGAACAAACCCACGGCTCCGGCGTGATAGATCAGGTGGGCGAAAATATAATCCACCACGTTTCGAATTCAGACATTCAACATCCCATTGTACATTTTCCTCACATTTTTGGAATTGATATGTCTGTTACGAAGCATGTATTGATGCTTTGGATTGTGGCTGTTTTGGTTTCCGTCGCCGTCATTATTCCAATTCGTAGATTTCTTCGCAAAGGTGATGGTATACCTACTGGCATGGCTAATGCAATTGAATCCGTTGTTCAATTTATCCGAGATTCAATTGTTGTGCCCAACTTAGGCCCCAAATGGGTGAATGCATGGGCACCACTTATTTTGACTTTTTTCTTTTTCATTCTATTCGCTAATGCCATTGGTATGGTTCCCATCTTCGACCTGTTAGGTGCTTTTAACCGATTTGTATTGGGTATTCCGGCCAGTGACAGCCACAACTTTATCAATGGAATTCTTCATGGTGGTGTGACGGCTACAGGAAATTTCAATGTAACGGTAGCATTGGCCACTGTTACATTTTTTGCCATTATCATCGCCGGGATCAAAGCACACGGGTTTATCCAGCATTGGAAAAATTTAGTACCCCATGGTCTACCCTGGCCCGTATATATCATTCTAATCCCAATAGAAATAATTGGTATGTTTGTAAAACCCTTTGCATTAACCATGCGATTGGCAGCCAACATGACCGGCGGTCATGTTGCTATTTTAGCTATTTTATCATTCATGGCTATTTTTGCAGAAATGTTTAATAGTACAGTAACAGGTGTGAGTTTGGCTCTTTTTTCAATCCCAATGGCCACAGCTATTACAGGTTTGGAAATAATTGTTGTTTTAGTACAAGCATATGTTTTTACACTATTGTCAGCTGTATTTATAGGTATGGCAATCAATGTACATCATTAATCAAAAGTAAAGGAGAAACAAAAGATGGAAAATCTTCATTTGTTTGGAGTAGGATTGGGTCTTGGACTCATTGTCATTGGAGCAGGTCTTGGTATTGGCCGCCTCGCAGCCGCAGCTGCTGAAGGAATTGCGCGTCAGCCGGAAGCTGCAGATAAAATTACCGGTGCAGTAAACCTTCCTCTTTTTCTGCTCGAAGGTGTGGCAGTCATTGGCGAAGTATTTGCCCTGTTAATTGTCTTGATGAAATAAAAACCTTTAGGAAATTTCATGAATAACCCTTTAGTCCAGCTTGACCCCGGACTATTCGTCTGGACCATTCTTACATTTTTATTGCTTGTGTTTGTCCTGGCTAAATTTGCCTGGAAACCGTTGCTGAAAATGCTTCAGGATCGAGAAGACATGATTCGCAGTTCTCTTGAGGATGCGGAGAAAGCCAAATCGGAATTGGAACGGCTCAACGAAGAATCGGAAGCAATCATGGCCAAAGCCAGATCTGAGGCACAATCCATCCTTGCTGATGGTAAAGCAGCAGCGGAAAAAGTAAAAGACGGCATCATTGCAAAATCAAAAGAACAGGCGAATAAAATCCGTGAGGATGCTGGGAATCAAATTCAGGTCGAAAAAGATAAAGCCATATCTGAAATCAAAGAAGAAGTAGTGAACTTGACTCTTTCGGTGGCAGAAAAGCTGATTCAAAAAAACTTAAGTGATGCGGATAATAAATCCCTGATCGAGGAATCGCTGAAAAAAGTCCAAACCTATGAAGCTTGAGGCCAAGGCAAAAAATTATGCTGAAGCCCTATTGAATGTAGCGGTAAGAATCCGTGCTGAAAAAGCAGTCAAGAACTCTTTGGAACTGATAAACAGTTCCGTAAAAGTATCTCCTGAATTTCGTGCTTTTCTCTTATCCAAGCGGATTAGCGAAGTCCAAAAAGCAGAAGCAGTCAAATCAGCTTTTGGGGACAAATGTCACCCAATTGTATCTGACTTTTTAGGATTAATCTCAGGGGAAAATCTGGTAAAACTGTTCATAGAAATTGGCAAGGCATATCATGTTAAATTTGCTGAGGCCATGAATTTTGTCGCGGTCACCGCTCACGTAACAAGTAAAATGTCTGACATTAGTGAGGCAGAACTGAAAGCATCATTGGAAACGGCCTTGGGTAAATCAACTGAACTAACGATTAATGTTGATCCATCCTTGATTGGCGGAATCAAACTACGTGTTGGAAATACATTCTTGGACGCATCCATCCAGAATCAATTGGAAAATATGCGTCATTCATTATTAAAAGTATAAAAAAGGAAACCATGGATATTAAAACGGATAATATCACTGCCCTGCTAAGAGAACAAATTGCCAAATTTGATCTCTCAGTAGATGTATCGGAAGTAGGTGAAGTTTTAGAAGTTGGTGACGGTGTGGCGCGTGTAAGCGGGTTAGAAAACGTCATGAGCTCCGAACTGGTAGAATTGCCTAATGGCGTTTTTGGAATGGCATTAAACCTGGAAGCTGACAATGTGGGCCTGGTATTGTTTGGGGAGTCACGTCTGGTTAAAGAAGGTGATCTCGCTAAGCGTACTGGACGTGTTGTGGAAGTCCCTGTTGGAAAAGCCATGCTTGGTCGTGTGGTCAATCCACTGGGTCAGCCGATAGATGGCAAAGGCCCTATCAATACAAATGATCAATTGGCTATCGAACGAAAAGCGTTAGGTGTCATGGCGCGATCACCAGTGAATCAACCGCTTCAAACGGGAATTAAAGCAGTGGACAGTATGATTCCTATTGGTCGAGGACAACGTGAATTAATTATTGGTGATAGACAGACAGGGAAAACCGCTGTCGCCATTGATGCAATTATTAATCAGAAAAATACCCATGATGGAGATAAACCGGTTTATTGTATTTATGTGGCCATTGGTCAGAAAGCATCTACCGTTGCCACCATTGTAGCAGAATTGGAAGCCAATGGCGCTATGGAATACACGACCGTAGTTGCTGCGAACGCGTCCGATGCTGCACCACTTCAATATATTGCACCCTACTCTGGTTGTGCCATGGGTGAACATTTCAGAGACAATGGTCAACATGCACTCATTGTCTATGATGATTTATCAAAACAGGCAGTGGCTTATCGTCAAATGTCACTGGTGCTTCGTCGTCCACCAGGACGTGAAGCATTCCCAGGAGATGTGTTCTACCTTCACAGTCGGTTATTGGAAAGAGCATCTAAACTATCGGATGATTTGGGTGGTGGATCCTTGACAGCATTACCTATCATTGAAACGCAGGAAGGTGATGTATCCGCCTACATTCCAACGAATGTGATTTCCATTACAGATGGACAGATTTACCTGGAGAAGAATTTGTTCAACTCCGGTGTTCGTCCGGCCATTGATGTCGGTATTTCCGTTTCTCGTGTGGGAGGAAATGCTCAAATCAAAGCCATGAAAAAAGTGGCAGGAACACTGCGCTTGGATTTAGCTCAGTATCGAGAACTGGAAGCATTTGCGAAATTCGGTTCTGATTTGGATAAAAATACCCAAGCCCAATTGACCCGTGGTGAGCGGATGGTTGAAATTTTGAAGCAAGGTCAATATGCCCCGGTGAACGTGGAAAAACAGGTGGTGGTGATTTTTGCTGCTTCCAAGGGATATATTGATGGCGTCGATGTGGATAAAGTTGCTGAATATGAATCCGGGCTTTTTGATTACCTCGAAGCCAATAGTGGCGACGATTTGAAAGAGCTTGCGGCTGAAGGTGTCATTAGTAGTGAAATGGAGAAACGGCTTGAAAAATCAATTGGAGATTTCACGAAAGGATTTACTGCATAGGCAATGGCCAATCTAAAGGATATTCGCGATCGGATTAAATCCGTCAAAAGCATCCAAAAGGTAACCAAAGCTATGAAAATGGTTGCGGCGGCCAAAATGCGCCGTGCCCAGGAAAACATGGAGCAGGCAAGACCATATTCTATTCGGTTAACGGAAATAATTCAAAATTTACTCCCGGACGTGGATCGTGGTCTATTACCCTTACTCAATGTACGGGAAGTAAAACGAGTTGCTTATGTGGTAGTTACATCCGATAAAGGATTGGCGGGGTCATTCAACAGTAGTGTCCTTCGGAAAACTCAAAATGAAATTGATGAATTTGGTAAAGAGAATGTGGATGTATTCTGCATTGGTAAAAAAGCCAGAGACCATTTTAAATCCCGCGGATACACTATTATTGAGTCACATGTGAATTTCTGGGGTAATCTTAATTTCAACGATGCCATCAAAATCGGGAATGGAATCGTCAGTCATTTTCTAAATGAAAATGTGGATGAAATTCGTGTGGTTTACAATAAATTTGTCAATGTGGCATCTCAAATGGTGCTGACGGAACAACTGCTTCCATTGGAATATGAAGCGGATGACAAAACCGTTATTGATAGATTGTATGAACCATCCAAAGATGAAATTGTGAAATCATTGGTGCCAAGACATCTCAATGTTCAGATGTGGAAATATTTATTGGAATCATACGCCAGTGAACAAGCTGCACGTATGGTGGCGATGGAAAATGCCACCACTAACTCAGAAAATATGATTAATGATTTAACATTAGAATTTAACAAAGTACGGCAAGCAACGATTACGACAGAAATGCTGGAAATCGTTAGCGGTGCAGAAGCGCTAAAAGGATAAGGAAAAAACCAAAATGTCCAAAATTACAGGTAAAATTTCTCAAATTATGGGTGCAGTAGTCGATGTCGTTTTTGAAGACGGTCGCCTGCCTGAAATATTAAACGCCCTCGAGGTGGATCGTGGTGAAGAAGGTACGTTGGTACTGGAAGTGGCCCAACATCTTGGTAATAGTATTGTTCGCACCGTTGCCATGGATTCCACCGATGGTTTAACCCGGAGTATTCCTGTGGTTGACTCTGGCATTCCAATTTCTGTACCAGTAGGTCAGGAAACATTAGGACGTTTGTTTGATGTTCTTGGAAATACAATTGATGGAAAAGAAGCATTCGAAGTCAAAAAAAGAAACCCCATTCATCGTTCTGCTCCCAAGCATGAAGATTTAACAACATCAACAGAAATGTTAATCACCGGAATTAAGGTGGTAGATCTTATGGAGCCCTATACCAAAGGGGGTAAAACGGGATTATTCGGTGGTGCCGGCGTGGGAAAAACGGTATTGATTCAGGAATTGATTCGTAACATTGCTACGGAGCATGGGGGATATTCTGTATTCGCAGGTGTGGGCGAGCGGACCCGCGAAGGAAATGACCTCTATAATGAAATGACAGAGTCTGGCGTGATTGATAAAACCACCATGGTATTTGGTCAAATGAATGAACCGCCTGGGGCTCGCCTTCGTGTGGCTTTGAGTGGCCTGGCTATGGCGGAATACTTCCGCGATGATGAAGGAAAAGACGTTTTACTTTTTATTGATAATATTTTCCGATTTACCCAGGCTGGTTCAGAAGTATCCGCTCTCTTAGGACGAATGCCTTCTGCGGTGGGTTATCAACCGACCCTTTCCACCGAAATGGGTGATTTGCAGGAACGTATTACATCCACGAAAAAAGGATCTATCACCTCTGTACAGGCCGTTTATGTACCTGCAGATGACTTGACTGACCCTGCTCCTGCAACCGCATTTGCTCACTTGGATGCAACATCTGTATTAGAACGTAAAATTGCGGAATTGGGTATTTATCCTGCTGTGGATCCATTGGCCTCTACATCCAGAATCCTAGATCCTCGTGTCATTGGAGACCGCCATTATAATGTGGCGAGACAAGTTCAAGGAGTCCTCCAGAAATACAAAGATCTTCAAGATATTATTGCAATTCTAGGTATGGATGAATTATCTGATGAGGATAAACAAGTGGTATCCCGTGCCCGTAAAATCCAGAAATTTTTCTCACAACCATTTTTTGTGGCAGAGCAGTTTACCGGTACACCTGGGAGATATGTTGAGCTGGAAGAAACCATTTCAGGTTTTGAAGCAATCTTGAATGGGGATGTAGATGAGGTACCGGAAAATGCCTTCGCTTATGTGGGTACCATTGATGAAGCCATTGAAAAGGCCAAAAAAGAAGCGGCCTAAATAAATGAGCGCTTACACATTAGAAATTGTAACACCGACACGGCTCCTTGAAGCAGGAGAAGTGTCCTACATTCGCTGTCCCGGGACCGATGGTTCTTTTGGTGTAATGTCTGGCCACCGTGAAGCGGTGATTGAATTAGATGTAGGGGAGATCAAAGTCACCCAAGGAGGTAAAGATTTATTCTATGCCACCAGTGGCGGGTTTGCCGAAATCACGAAAGAAAAAGTACAATTGTTGGTGGAGACCGTAGAAAAAGCAGATGAAATTGATTCTGGTCGTGCAGAAGCTTCTTTGATCCGAGCTAAAGGGCGTGTTTCAGGGGCAGATGGTTCTGATTCAAAAAGGGCAGAGGCGGCACTTTTTAGAGCAGTAAATAGACTTCGGGTTTCAAAAAGATAAGATTATTGTAAAATAGATCCTGGATTTAAGAAACTCCGCTTTAGCGGAGTTTTTTGTTTATAAATTTCCGACTCATTATTGATGAATAAAAGAACACATACTTGTGGTGAATTAAAAACCAACAACGTTGGCGAATCGGTTGTTTTAAACGGCTGGGTGAATACAGTCCGCCTCCACGGCAAGGTGGTTTTTGTGGATTTGCGGGACCGCTATGGTAAAACACAGATCGTTTTCAATTCAGAAGATTATCCCGGCGATTTTGAAGTAGTGAAAAAGCTGTCCATGGAAGATGTTCTTTCCATAAGCGGTACAGTCCAAAACCGTAATGAGGGTGCGGTCAATCCGGACATGGCTACGGGGGAGATCGAAGTGATCGTCTCCGAAATGGATATGCTGAACGAAGCGGCGCCTTTGCCTTTTATCATTAGTGATCGCAACAGCGCTGAAGAGGATTTGCGCCTAAAATATCGTTATTTAGAATTGCGGACCGATGAACTTCAAAATAATATGAAGATCCGCCACAAGACCTATCAGGCAGTACGCTCATATTTGTCGGCTCAGGATTTTATGGAAGTGGAAACGCCGGTGCTGATGAAATCCACACCGGAAGGGGCGAGAGATTATCTTGTGCCCAGCCGAATTCATCCCAGTAAATTTTATGCACTGCCTCAATCACCCCAGATCTATAAACAGATACTCATGATTGCTGGGTATGATCGATATTTTCAGATTGTGAAATGTTTTCGGGATGAAGACCTTCGGGCGGATCGTCAGCCGGAATTCACCCAAATCGATATTGAAATGTCTTTTGTGGATGAAGAAATGATCTATGCCCAGATGGAAGGTTTGACTTGCAACATATTTAAAGAAGTGATTGGCGCAGAATTGCCCAAATTATTCCCCCGCCTTACTTGGGATCAGGCCATGGACACATATGGCTCTGATAAGCCGGACACCCGTTTCGACCTCTTCCTCCAAGATTTAAAACCATTCACTGACCAGTCGAATTTCAATGCTTTCAAATCAGTAGAAATCGTTAAAGGATTGGTCGTCCCCGGCGGCGCAAAATATTCCCGCAAAAATATTGATGGTTTCACGGACTTTGTGAAAAAATATAAGGCAAAAGGGTTGGCGTGGATGAAGGTTGAGGAAGGTCAACTTACGGGCGGAATATCAAAGTTCTTCGGTGAAAAATTGCAAAAAGAATTGATCGCCAATACGGGCATGAATGGTGGGGATATTATCTTTATCATTGGTGATGAGAAAGAAATAACCCTAACAGCCCTTGGTGCCTTACGGGTTGAGATTGGTAAATTAGAAGGCCTGTCTGATACGGGGGAATTCAAGCCAGTTTGGGTGACGGACTTCCCCATGTTTGAATATGACGATTCTTCGAATCGTTTTGTTGCAAGGCATCATCCCTTTACAGCGCCATCTTCTTCCGACATAAAAGATTTGGAAACAGACCCCGGGTCACTTAAGTCTCGTGGCTATGACCTCACCATGAATGGCTACGAAATTGCAGGCGGTTCTATCCGGAATCATAAGCCGGAATTCCAGGCCAAGATATTTGAACTATTGGGCATGGATGAAACAGAAGCCACGGCCCGTTTCGGATTTTTAGTTGAAGCCTTGAAATACGGTACACCGCCCCATGGTGGTATCGCGTTTGGTTTTGATCGCCTCGTAATGCTATTGGCTGGGACAAACAATATTCGTGACGTGATTGCCTTTCCCAAAACGACCTCTGCCACATCCCTTATGGATGAAGCACCCAGCTCCGTTTCGGACGATCAATTAGCAGAACTGAATATCAGAATTGTCAATAAAAACAAATAAAGCGATTGGTTCTTTGGAATAATGAAATTCTTCCAATCATTACCTTTTTAATTTTTAATGTTGGGTATTGAGAAATACACTCCGTGCCATGTAATTTTACGAAAACCA